>NZ_JBANAZ010000068.1:0-51270 GCF_059803455.1 Bradyrhizobium sp. UFLA05-108
ACCAACGGGTGCTCGGCGAGCCGCGCCGCAATCTCACCGGGCTCGATGCGGAAGCCGCGGATCTTCACCTGATCGTCATTGCGGCCCAGAAACTCAAGATTGCCGTCCGGCAGATAGCGCGCCAGGTCGCCAGTGCGGTACAGCCGGTCGCCGTCGACAAAGGGACTGGCGATGAACCGCTCCGCCGTCAGCTCGGGCCGGTTCAGATAGCCGCGCGCCACTCCCGCCCCGCCGATATAGAGCTCGCCCACCGCCCCAAACGGAACAGGCCCACGGTGACCGTCAAGCAGATATACCTGCGTGTTCGCGATCGGACGGCCGATAGGTAGTCGGCGGACTGTCTGATCAATGGCGGTGATCTCGCAGACCGTCGCAAAGGTCGACGTCTCGGTTGAACCGTAGCAGTGCAAGAGATGTTGCGGTCGGCTTCGGCTCAAAACCCGTGCTACGGCCGCCACATCGACCGCGCCACCACCAACTAGTAGAAATCGCAAACTCGCTAGCACCGGGCCTAACTCATCAACGCTCTGGCCGAACAACCCGGCGGTCAAATGCAGGACGGTGATGCGGTGCCGCCGAAGCAGAGTCCGCAGCACCTCCGGTTGCAGCACAGCTGTGTGTGGAATCACAACTAGGCGCGAACCGTGTAGCAGTGGCGCCCAGACTTCCAGGGTGCTGATACTAAAGGCGGGATTGCCTACCCAGGCCACGCGATCAATCGAGGTGAACTCCGCATAGCCATTGTTGATGACGAGACGGTTGACAGCACGATGAGGAACAACCACCGCCTTCGGAAGGCCGGTCGACCCCGAGGTGTACATCACGTAAGCCGGAGCCTCGGCGGTCAATGCCAGGCCAGGATCGGTACTACGCCCTGTTCCAGCCATAATTGGCTCAATGGCCAAGATAGGAATCGCAATCTCAAGCCGGCCATCATTCTCGTCACCTACGAGGACTAGACGCACAGCACAGTCGGTCATAATCCAGCTTTGTCGCCCAACTGGAACGCCGCGATCAATCGGTACATAGACCCCGCCCGCCTTCAGAACTGCCAGTTGTGCGACAACAAGAGAAATGCATCGATCAAGCACTATCCCGACGCGATCACCCGGCTTCACCCCAAGCGCGATCAGATGATGCGCGAGCCGGTTCGCCCGAGTATTGAGCTCGCCATAGGTTAAGCGCGCGTCAGCATGGACCACGGCTACCGCACCCGGCGTCTTTCGGACCTGCGCCTCGAACAGCTCATGGATACACCGGTCCGAAGGATAAGGCGCCGCCGTCCGGTTCAGCTTCTCCAAGAGGTAGCTGCGCTCATCGGACGATAGCAGCCCGATGCGCGCCACCGGCTGCTGCGCATCAACCATCACAGCACGCAACAGATTGTGCAAATGCTGCGTCATACAGTCGATCTGCTTGGGAGCAAAGCGACTACTGTCAAAGTGCCATCGGAAGCGCCCATCGAGAGCGCAAATCTCGAGCGTCAGCAACTCACCGGAGCGAGCTATCTCAGAATTGGGGCTCGAAGCTGAATGTTCAGCAGCAGAACAGCTCTCTTCCGTAACTGTAACGCCAATCGGCCAGGGGCGCCGCGATCGCAGCACTTCTGCACTCCGCAACGTGGGGCAGTGCGTGACAAGATCCCAGGCAAAGCTGTCGTTCTCTCTCAGCTGAACGCATTCGGTCGCCACCGCTCTGCGCGCCTGCGCAAAGTCACCACTTAGATCTATAGCAACCACCATTGGCACGGCGGTCGCGAGAAGGACTTCCACGGCCTTCCCGCCGGCTCGCGATCCATGCGGCGCGGCAGACCATCCCAATTGAAGTTCTGATTCCCCCGTAGTGCGGGCGAGATAGATCAACCAGGCCGTTAACAAATGTTCTGTACGATCACTGGGGGGGAGCTCAGCCAACGCACTCGGCATGAGCCAAGCACTCGACTGCCACGTCGCCGGAGTCTTGCCTTCTAACGACGACGAAAACGGAAGCTGAACTATCCTGAACTGCTCTAGTCGCTGTCGCCAGAACTCTTCACGAGATGCCAACAATTCACGGGCAACTGTTGTGCACCGCGCCTCAGCTTCGGTTAAGGGGGGGAGGCGGCGGCCTATATCCATGCCGGAATGCCTCGCGATTGCCCGCGCGTCCACAGGCCGACCATCTGAGCCGCCGAACCAAACACCGACATCCTCCGTACCTGTCGCCACACGCCAATGACCGATTTCAAGGAGAGAGCCCCCGACAAGCCCGAGCGGCTAGACGACACCTCCAAGCACCTGATTGCGACAACGTCATCGCCCACAACAGCCTTGGACAGACATGACCGGCTGGAATGATACGGCCCAAAGTCCAGGGCGGGCGTCGTCGCTGACAGATCTTGCGCGGATCGATCCCCTCGCAGGCAGCTCACCGCATCCGGACGTCGATATCCGGGAAACTCGCGTCGACGTACTAGCGCCTGCGAACAGGCACTGAGCTCCTCTCCACGCGCCAAAACGGTCAGAAGCTCGCGCAATCCCTCAACTTCGGCCTCGCAGCATTTGAGGTTAAGAGTTGCCGCCGTATCGGTGGGCGTAATCAAGACGTGGGGTTGAACTACCCGGTCACTGGTGTCCGCACCACCATCGATGCGATGGGTGCCGGCATATTCGGTGTCTTGAGCCAACAGCGCCCAAGAGGTTGCCGCTGTTCCCGCACACCGCGCCAACGGGCCGTCGTGGCACTTGAAATCGCCTTGACGAACTCGCCCAAACACATCTGCTGGCAATGCGAACGGATTAAAAACAGAAAATAGCCAGTCCACCACTTGAGCATTCAGCGAGGTCGCTAGCTCTTCAACACTTGCGACACGCCGGATGTTACCGCGACGAGCCCAATTCCGCGGCCAAGACGCGTGCCGGCGTGCAACGGGGAAGATCCATGCGCTATCTTGACACTCCAGCCGAGCCGACCGGCGAATGGGCCCGCAGACGCAAGTGTGAAAGCTGAGAAAGAGGGACACGACAGCACGCTCAAGCACGTGATCGCTGAACTTTGCAGCCGGGTACCTATTAGGCAGCCTTGAAAGAGGGGCTAGGCGATGGAGATGTTGGAGCACGCGCACGACCGGAGGTCCTGCCTCTTCCGTCAATATTTGCCCGACTGTTCAAGCTGGCTAAAAAGCTGCTGAACATTCGATTCGAGGAGGCCACTCTCTCCATCTCGGTGAATGAATTCAAAGCTAAGCCCCGTTTCAATGGAGCGACTCGAGAAGGTCTGCGCCAGTCCAGGACCACGAATCACATTCGTATCAAATGCCAGACCGCGGGACTTTAGGGTCTGCACAGCAGCATCCACGTCGTCGACCTCAAGAGCAATGTGAGCAACTCCAACACCGTTACGTCGCACCAGCTCTGAGACCTGAGAGGTTGGCTCAGTGCCCTGACACAAAACAAACCTGATACCACCGCTCTCGAGGTTAGCATAAAGCATGCCTGTCGCCTCCCCCTTGATGTGAGAACGGCCTTTCAACTCGAAACCCAGCACGTCCTGAAAGAAGAGAATTGACGCCTCAAGATCGAGCACGGCAATGGCTATATGATCTATCCCGCGGAACTTCAAAAACGAACTCGCGGTTTTCCGGATGTCGCCCGAAGTCCCATCCGGTCCGATCTTGCCGTCGATGGTTTGCTGCATAGCACCCTCCTTCAATCACGGAATGGATAATCAGACCAAACCAAAATCGTCCCGCGAGCGGCAGGTACACCCGCGCCCTTTCCGGCCGCGCTACTAGTATTCGCCATGATGCCCTCTTTTCGTTCAGAAGATCAAAACCTCGGCCGAAACAGCCTCATCGCTATGGAGCAACCACCGACGGCGTCACGCCGCCTGTTTGCATTGACAACATTGGCTCCGCACCCGCAGCTGCTACATCTCCCAGCTTCGGCTGCAGTCTGACGCGCTGCCGCCTGACGTGCGCCGGACCGATCTGCCCGCACTTGTCGAACGTGGTACGCAGTCGCTCTTGACTTGCACCAGTCCGTCCAATTGCAGGTGCAGCGCTGTCCTGGTCCAGAACCCGCAGCAACCGGAGATGAGTGTCGTCCTCGTGGCCGGCGCACAACTGACAGGAGTGACGGCATCAGAATGGCACTGATTTTGATTGATCGAGCAAGTTGCATCTGAACTCTTAGACGGATGGTGTCGTAACGGATTAGCCCAGCATCTCAAGCAACCGACGTGCCAATCCTATTTTGCGAGCTTTTCGTGAAAGCCCAATCGCCTTTCGCTGCGCTGCCGGAATACTTCCTTTCTTACTGTCGCGCCTGGGACATCGATGTCTTGAACCAGACGCAGCTCGAAACAACAGACGGACGGCGATAGCGACGATCGCCACTTTTGCCCCGAGAGAGAATATCGTGCGATGGGTATGAGGCTCGACCTTGCCACGCGAGAAACGCCTCTCAGCGGAGCAAAAATCGATTTCGTTTGACGAGGCAGAACGGAGCAGCCTGACTTCGTGGAAAAGAAAGCCGAAACACAACCCATATCATCGTGGCGTGGCCGACTGCCGAAATCGGTAGCTGATCATCACCTCACTGCCGAACTCCGGGAAACCGCGAAACTCGCGGTGCCATTGGTGCTGACACAGCTTGGGCAAGTCGCGATAATGACGACCGATCTTGCCTTGATCGGAAGGCTCGGCACCGAGGCAGTTGCCGCAGTCGCGCTCGTCGGCACGCTCTTGTCCGTCCGCTTCACCTTCGGGTTTGGCGTTCTGTCTGCGGTGGGACCGCTTGCCGCGGAAGCCTTTGGGGCTAACTAGCAACCCGGACCTTGTGAGGCGCTCGCTGCGCATGGGTCTCTGGGCCGCGCTTGTCCTGTGGGTCTCAATGATGGGCTTGTTGGCGCGGGGCGAAAGAATCGTGCTTGCGCTTGGCCAAGCGCCAGCTACGGCATAGCTTGCTCAGCAATATATGTTGGGACTTGCCTGTGGCATCTTGCCCGCACTGTGCTTCTCGGTTATCCGCAGTTTCACGGTCGCGCTCAACAGGCCAGCGCTGGTCCTGTGGATCACGCTCGCGGCCATACCCATCAATGCACTGCTAGCCTATCTCTTGATCTGCGGTAAGCTCGGCCTGCCACGTCTAGTGAACTGTGTGGCGTTCTCGGCTGGTTTGGGAATCATCACAATGTCTCGCCCTTTCCGCGACTACCGCGTGCTCGTATATCTCTGGCGCTTCGATTGGCCACTGGGCCCGGTCACCGGAATGCGGTTCCCCCGCGCCTTGCTCGGCCGCCGCACCGCCAATCGCGCCGGCGCCAATCCGCATTGGGAGTGCTTCCGCTTGTGGCTCGACTTCATCGAGCATGAAAGTAGCTTGTTGCACATGCGTAAGGATTTGCACTGTCCGAGCCCTGTTCACCTGAAGGATCTTGCCCAGCGGGCAGGCGTCAGCCCCGCGACGATGGGACGCCGCTTCCTAGCCGAAGGTGGCTTCCGCCAATCGCGCGAGCGCAAACTCGTGACGGCGGCCATTCGCAAGCTCCAGAGCACCGACGATAGCGTCGAATCGATCGCCGAATTCCGACGCGCGCAGCTTGCGTCGCTTTCTGAAGGCGGTAACCGGAGCGACGCCACATCAAATTCGTGTTTCTGGACCCTACCGGCACGGCGAGGACGGTGCGGCTCGCCAGCGATTGCTCTGGAGATCGGCGCGGTGCTCGGCACGTAATCCTGACCAAGCAGGCTTAGGCCAAAGCGGATCCAGGTCGCTTGTCGCTTCCTGGTAGTCCGCCAGGATACATTGCCCGCAGGGCCACATCAGCCGACCTGGCGATTCGTCCTGTGACCCGCAATCCCTGCCTACCGCGCGCGAGCGCTCAGACGATCGCGCGCTTCGATCACGTCGATGGCAACCAACCGCGCCTTGCCCTTCGACTGACGAATCGGCACCACGGTCACGTAGATCCGCAAGCCTCAATGTGGATCGGAGCGACCAAGGCGCCGCTCGAGCCAGAGGCTGTAACGCGAGCCGCTATATCCGATCGCGAAATAGAGCATGGCCACGACCAGAAATGCCTCCTTGTAAAATCCAAGCCAGTTCGGATCGGTCGCTGCCGCCTTGGCTGCGTTGAGGATGTCGACGATGCCGATGACGGCAAGCAAGGACGTCGCGAGCAGGAAGCCGATGGCCTGGTTGACCAGACCCGGGACCACCATACGCACGGCCTGTGGCAGGATGACCAGCCGCATCGCCCGCCAATAACCCAATCCAAGCGAGGTTGCGGCCTCCTCCTGACCGATCGGAACGGCCTGCAGACCGCCGCGCATCACCTCGGCGATATAGGCCGTCCAGAACAGCGAAATCATGATCATCGCGCGCGGCATCTTGTCGGTGGAGAGCCCCGCCGGCAGCGCCATGGGCAAAATTAGCGTGGCAAAATACAGGATTGCGACCATCGGTATCGCTCGCATGAACTCGATGTAGCCGATCGCAAGCCACCGCAGCGCACGCATCCTGGATCGCCGCGCCAGCGACAGCAGGATCGCCAACGGCACCGACACGGCAAAGCAGACCGCCCAGACCAGCAGGGTTACAGGCAGCCCGCCCCACTGATTCGATGAAATCGGCGACTGCCCAGGTACGCCGGCCATCAATAGCCCACACAGGACAATGACGACCGGCCAGACGACCACGAGCCCGCGCCGCCAGAAGCGCGGCATGGCGGTAACGGCCACTAAGGCAGCGAGCAGGAGACACACAAGTGCCGGGCGCCACACGAGTTGGACCGGATAAAACGCGAAGATGATGAAGCGCAGCTTGGCTGCGACGAATGCCCAGCACGCGCCGTCATGCGCCAGGCAGTCCACCGAGGTTCCGTGCCAGGTCGCGTCAAGCACCAGCCAGCGGAGCAGTGGCGGCAGAAGCCACAAGACGAGCAGGCCTACGATCACCGTGATGGCTGAATTCAGCCAGGTCCCGAACAGACCCGTCCGCAGTCGTAGCCAGAGCCGCTCCTGACGTCTTGGACGCAGCCTTCCAGCCTCGATCGCCGTCACGCCGTCCGCTCCCCGCGCAACGCGACCCTACGGTTGTAGAGATTCATCAACGCCGAGACGGCGAGGTTCAGGGCGAGATAGAGCACTACGACGATCAGCAGCGCTTCGAACGCCTGCCCAGTCGTATTGGCGGTGGTGTTGACGATGTTCATGAGATCCGGATAGCCGATCGCGACAGCGAGACTGGAGTCCTTGACGAGATCGAGATAGTTCGAGGTCGTCAATGGCGTGATGACGCGCAAGGCTTGTGGCAGGACGACCAGCCGAATGACCTTGCCGCGATGAAGTCCCAGGGCACTTGCAGCGTCCCATTGTTCCCGGCTGACCGACAGGATGCCGGCGCGGACGATCTCCGCAATGATCGAAGAAAATTTCACGGTTAGTCCGACCAGGAGCGCGGCAAATTCGGGCGTCAGGCTGAAGCCGCCTCGAATGTTGAAACCGCTGATCGCCGGCACTTCGATGCCAATTTTTGTGCCGCCTACTGCGAGCACCGCACCGATCGAAAGAATGCTCAAGGCGGAGGCCGGCAGCGGAGCCTGCAGACCTGCCCGCTTCTGGCTCCAGCCGCGCCGAAGGAGCCAAATCCAGCCCCCGAACACAGCGGCCGCAACCAGCATCGCTCCGACCGAGAGATCGCTTATGACGATGCCCGGCACGTACACACCGCGGTTTGTCAGGAAGACGGCATCAAGCAAGGTGATGGCGCGACGCGGCGGCGGCAGGGCGTGGGCGAGAGCGATCCAGAAGAACAGCTGCAACAACAGCGGGGTGTTGCGAACAATCTCGACATACCAGCGCACAAGACCAGATAGCATCAGGTTGCCCGAAAGCCGCATCATACCGAGCGAGACACCAAGGATCGTCGCCAGACAGCAGCCCAGCAACGAGATCTTGGCCGTATTCAAGAGACCGACCACGATGGCCCGCGCATAGCTATCGCCGGCACGGAAGGCAATCATGCCCTCCCCGATCTCAAAATTGGCCGCGCGTTCCAGGAAGTCGAAGCCCGGTGTCACCCCGATCCGCGCCATGGTGGTCGCGATGTTAGCTCCGAGCAGGATGACGACAGCGAGGACGCCCGCCACGATCACGAGCTGCAACCCCGGCCTTGGACCCAACCAGCCCGAGACCTGGCGCTGCATGCCCGGTTTCTTCGCCGCGCGCGATGTTTCGGGCGCAGCGCTCATGAGTGACGCATGTCAGCGGAACGGCGGAGAATATAATAGACCGCCGCTGGTCCACAGCCTGTTATAGCCGCGCTCCCAGCCGAGCGGCTTGAGATGGCGATCGAAGATCTCGCCATAATTGCCGACCGTCTTGATGATGTTGTAGGCCCATTTCGGATCGAGCCCGATTGCCTGCGCCAGTGAGGGATCGACACCCAGAAAACGTTGGATGGCTGGATCGTCCGACTTCAGGAAGCTGTCGATGTTCTGGGAGGTGATGCCCCATTCCTCGGCCTGAATGGTCGCATTCACGGTCCAATTGACGATCTCAAGCCAGCGGTCGTCCCCACTGGCCACCGCCGGCGCCAGTGGCTCCTTCGATAGTCGCTCCGGTAGCAGGACGTAGTCATTCGGCTTCTTCAGCTGGGTGAGCTTTGCGCCCAGATCTGACGAGTCCTGCGTGATCGCGTCCACGCGGCCGGACTGAAGGGCAGAAACGAATTCGCTGGTGTCCTCGATCGTGACCGGAGTGAACTTATGCTGACTCTTTCGGAAGAAATCTGCGATGTTGAGCTCGCCTGTTGTACCGCTCTGAATGCCGATCGTGGCGCCGTCGAGCTGAGATGCCGACGTCACGCCGACGTCTTTGCGGACCAGAATCCCCTGCCCGTCATAGAAGATGGTTGGCCCAAAATGGAACCCGAGCTTGAACGCGCGTGTAATCGTAACAGTCACGCCGGACAGCAGGACATCGAATTCGCCAGATTGGAGCGCCGGCAGACGCTGTTGCGGCGACGAGCTCGTGAACTCCACCTTGTCTGCGTCACCAAAGACCGCGATCGCCAAGGCGCGTCCATAGTCGATGAAGAAGCCCTGCCACCGGCCACTACTGTCTGGCGCGAAAAACCCGGGCGTGGTGCCGACCCCGACCTTGATAAGACCACGCGACTTGATGCTGTCGAGCGTTGGACCGGCAGAGGCAGCCGTTGAGATGAAACCAACCGCGCCGACCAACGACGCAGCAATCCATCTACACCAGCGGCTACGGGTAATCATCCGACTCTCCTCAATGATATTGCAACGATGCTTGATGGGTCCAATTCAAGGCTGCTTAGTGCCGGACCTGCCGCCGCTGCTCGATAAGCGCCCTCACCGCACGCTCCGCGGCACGGGCGGAGCCAAAATGACCGCCGTCAAGGCTGTCAAAGGCACGTTCGGATGAGAAGAAGCGAACGCCGCGCTCCTCGCTGACAACGATGCCCGCGGTTCGATTCGATACTTCGATGACATAGGCTTGGGACATTAGTGCTCAATCGCCGAACTCCGGCGCTCCTTGTCTGGTTGTCGATCGCTTTGGATTTGTCGATACGAATCAACAACAGACGCCGGTCGCCGCCGAGACGCAGCGATGAGACATGCGATTTTGCATGTTGCTCGTCACGCTTCGATCGTTCGTTCTCATTAGGGTGGCCCCGAGCGGCACATCATGCTGCTCGTGAATATCCGGTGGAAGGGCGCGATAGTCAATAAAATTGGTATCCAAAGTTGGGGCGGCAGCAGCAACAGGGCTTTCGCATTGGGAGCGGAAGCGAGCAAAGTTCTAACGGCGTCGGTCACATGCGGCCATAAGGCAATAGCTCGTCGAGCAATACAGACGCAAGATTCGGCACCGATCAAATCTACGTTGTGGGACGCAAAACACGTCGGGGTCCGAAGTCCTCTTAGCAATCGACGGACCGGCCGGCGCGTTCCAGCAAGGCGTTCGGCCTCGGCCCTGATCGGCTCATCTCCCGCGACGTGGACGAGGCTCAGATCCTCCGAGACTGTCCCACGGATTCAAATGTAAATCTTGCAGTAGTGGAATCCGGGTTCGAGCGAGATCGTGCGCGTTGCCGTCGAGGGTCTAATCGCGATCGCCCCGTAAGATTACCCTGCGTATTGCCTCACCTGAGGATGTTACTTTCGCTTGACGGATGTAGCCCCCACTGTCGGCCGGTCCGAGGTTGCGTCATTGCTCGCAGGATCGGAGGGACTGGGGACGTCGCGGAGTGCCCATCACACGCAGCGGCGGCCCCGGTCCCGGGATCACCGGCCAGTGCCGTACCCTCAGCCGTGCGCGGGATGATCGTCTCGGCTGCCTTGCGTCTGAGCGATCGCAACAATCGCTGCACGATGGTGTGCTGCGCCGGACCGAACTGTTCGGGGCGTTATTCAGCGAGGCGACCCGAGAATTGCCAGCGCGGTCAGACGGGGCTCGGCCGCCAGTCAGCGCTCGATGTCGGCCAGGTGCGGATCGAGCATTGAGGCATTCTCATGCGCTTTTTGTATGGCTTGTGCAGACGCCGATGGATGATGCGCAGCTCCCCCAAATGCACATCATTGCCGAGCCTCTTCGCGAACGCTGCTGCGTTCGTTGTCGGTACCGGTGGGCTCGCTGCTGCCGCGAGCTTGCCCGCTCGGGCGCTGACGCGCGTGCCAAGCTCCGCCTGGGCGTCTCTCATCTCGGCCAGCAGGGCCACAGGATCGAGCGTGCGATAAAGCTCTCAAGGACGCCCCTTTGACGACCTTGCTCAACCTCGGATGCGCCAGTGCGCGTTCATAGGGCGTGGCGGGAACATGATAGCGCTTGATCACTTTGGCGCCCTCGCGTCGCTTGTCCTTCAGCTTGAAGGACGGCTGGAAGAAGTTGGTGTGCAGCCGCGATGCAGCATACAAGCGTTCCAGCACGCGTGTCGTCTCGACGCCGTCGAAGCGACCGTATCCCACAAGTCGCCGGACGACCGCGCCATTCTTCTGCTCGACGAAAGCCTGATCATTCTTCTTGTAGGCGCGCGAGCGTGTTACCACGATCTTTTGCGCGCGACACCAGGGCACGACGACATCGTTCATAAACGCCCTGTCGTTGTCGAAGTCGGCGCCGCGAATGAGCCAAGGAAACAGGTTCTGTGCGCGCTCCATGGCTCGCACGAAGCCGCTCTCGCGCGTCACCAGCGGAATGCATTCGGTCCAACCCGTCGCGACGTCGACCATTGTCAACGTCTGAATGAACGAGCCAGTTACAGATGTGCCGCCATGAGCCACCATGTCGACCTCGCAGAACCCCGGCGGCGGATCGTGCCAGTCGTTGAACGTCCGGATCGAAACTTCACGCCGTACCGCCGAATAAAAACCGACCCGCCGGCGCTTACCGCCGGCCGCCGCAATTTTGGTCTCGACCAGTAGGCGATCAATCGTGGCTGCGCTGACGCCGAGCACCAGGGCTCGATCGGCCTGGTCGAGCTTAAGCCGGCCATGCTGCTCCAACGAAGGCAGCAACGTCGGAATCATTACTCGGAGCCGCTTGCCGCAGATCCGATCCGAGGCCTCCCATTAGCGCCACCAGCGCATCCTTGATCGTCGCGCCATAGGTCGGCCTTCGCGGCCGGCGGACCTCCGGCGAAATTGCAACATGGATGGTAAGCGCCCGAACCGCGTGCTTGCGATGCCAGCCCGTCACTGCGCAAAGCTCGTCGAGAATGCGCCCCTTATCTGCCCGCCCTGCCGATCGATAGCGGTCTACCACTGCTGCCGTGATCTCGCGCCGCGCACCCATGCTGATCCGTCCTGCCATCGACGATACCGATCCGATTCGGTACGCCGCCCCAATCCTGACGGTCAGTTCTCCGGTAACATTCTTGATGAGGCAATGCGCCCCGCCCCGTCAATTTTGAACGCCAATTGACAAATTCTACCATCTGCCATTCGCCGGTTATTGCATTCTAGCTCCGCTCTACACCGCCTCGTCGTTTCAAACGCTCGAGCATTGGGAGATCCGTGTCCTTCAGTTCGCGTCGGCTTGAGCCCGCCGATATCTTGGCTTGAGCATTCGCTAAAGCCGCGGCCATTTCCCTTGCTATGGCGGACGGCGTGCTGCCGCGCGCATCCGGAGGTCGGCGAGTACAATCAGAAGATTAGGGGGGCTCGCGAGCTTTCCACCAAGAGGCGGCTCCATGATCTCGACGGGGCGCGTCTCCCGTCAGCCAGCCGCACGCGCCCTCAACAGAACTTGGAGCGGGTCGGGCTGTGAAGTCAGATCGAATAGCGGAATAGCGTGCGGTGCTCGACCTCCGACTTCTGCTGATCGTGGCCCGCGGGCGACTAGACCGGTTAAGGGAGTACCCGACACGAGGGGCAGTGATAGCGACGGCGGCATGGCACGTGACAGCGGACGCCCCTGCCGGTGCAGCGTGAGTAAAGTGCGCGGCCAGATCGCCAAAGGTGCCAAACTTCCGAGGCTGCAAGCGTGGGTAAAGAACAGGCACCCTTTCAGGGCCACCGGCGGGCGACGGTGATAGTTCAGGCCCCGGTTCGATCTCACACAATCAAGGGCTACGGATCAAACGCCGTTTTCGACCACGAATTGCGCCGGCTTGCCGTGGCTGCCTTCAACAAAGCCCCTCTCCACCAACAGTTCGCGGGTATCACGCACCAGGGCGGCGCTGCCACAGATCATGACGCGGTCATGCTGCGGCTCAAGTTCCGGCAGCTCGATTTCCGTAAATAGCTTACCTGACGCGATCAGGTCGGTGATCCGGCCGCGGTTGCAGAAAGGATCGCGGGTCACGGTCGGATAATAGATCAGCTGGTGGCGCACGAAGTCGCCGACCAGCTCGTCGCTCGGCAGTTTTTCCGTGATCATCTCACCATAGGCGAGCTCGGCGACAGCCATGCAGCAGCACGACATTCTCGAACCGTAGATAGGCTTCAGGATCCTTGATCACGCTCAGAAACGGAGCAAGACCAGCGCCGGTGCCGATCAAATAGAGATTGCGCCCATCCTCGAGATTGTCGATGACCAGCGTCCCGGTCGCCGTGCGGCTCACGGTGA
Source organism: Bradyrhizobium sp. UFLA05-108 (assembly GCF_059803455.1). Lineage (NCBI taxonomy): Bacteria > Pseudomonadati > Pseudomonadota > Alphaproteobacteria > Hyphomicrobiales > Nitrobacteraceae > Bradyrhizobium > Bradyrhizobium sp. UFLA05-108. Next base: position 13,079 of record NZ_JBANAZ010000068.1, read on the forward strand.
TCCTGTCACCCTCCTTCAAATGCTGCAGACGCGAGGTTAAGGGATCGTTCGGCTCCTGGATCGAGAAGAATTCCAGCCGGTCCTCGTAATGGGCGCTGGCGAGGCCGTAGGCACGCATCAGCGGCTTTTCGTCGACCTTGAGCCCGATCATAGTGAATTCGCCGCTGCGGAAGCGGAACGATGGATTCCGCGTGGTGGTGAAGCTGAAGAGATTGTCGGTCCAGTGATGGACGCTGAGCACGCTTTCCTGGCTGAAATTGCTCATCTCACCGCTCCCCGCGAAGGTTAGAGTGTGATCCGGGCACCTGTTTTCCGAAAAGATCATAGTCAAGGCGAAACTAACGAGCGCGGTCGCTTTAAGTGAACGCAAAGGCGAGCAGGCTCGAGCAGAGCACCACCAGACCGACCGCGGTCAGTGTCAGGAAGCTGTCGGAGACAAGGTCACGATTGCGCATGAAACACCCACGATTGCTCCGTAGGAGCGAGGGTAGCAGTCCCGCCTTGGCTCGACGAGAAAAGAGCCGGCCATCGCCTCAAGCGCCTTCTGCCGCCAGCGCTCGTACTTAGGTCTCGGGAATGGAACACCGGTTAGTTAGAGGAATGCGGAGATCGTCCTGTCCACACATCACCTCTATTGGCCTTGGCGACATTAGACCTGCCCCTGCGTTCGTATCGTGCGTTTCTTGCGGTGAACCCGCAGCATTGCTTCGTTCCATCGGATATCGCGCGGGAAAGCGGCGAGATATCGGGCGGCCATCGATAGAGAAACTCGTCGGCGCATGCGAACGTAACTTGCGATGCGTCCGCGGATCTCATCTTCGTAGAGCACGGTCGATCTCATACCGCCCACCGTCTAATTCAGATCGCGCACAGGCTGCCATCATGGCCGGTTAACTGAATTCGGCGATCGATCAAAAGCATAGGTCAGTACGCAACGTACAGAACTGTGCCCCCGCGTTTGCGGTTACAGAGGATACGGGGGCGGCCCAGTTCTTGGCCCCACCTTAGACACCGCTACATAATGCGTTCGGCCACCCCATGCCGCGCCGATCGTGGCGAACTTCAAGAATTTATCTTTTCTCAAATGTTTGCCGCGACCTTCCAGCACCACTGGCGGCAACGTTAGAGACAGTCCTGCGGGGGTCCCAGATGAGGATATATCTGAGCTCGTATCTCTCGAAGCTATTCGCGGGGGATCTGGCGGCTTTCGGCGGCCCTGCGACCGATGAAGCGGTCGCAGGGCACATTCGCGCGGAGCAGATCTCTCTCGTGCTTGGTTATTCGCTAGGAATAATGCTGGCCAACGCCTGCAATGCGACGGTGCTCGTGATTGCTCTCTGGTACTCGCCCGACCGAAACTATGCCCTGATCTGGGCAGCTGCCGTGGTTTGCGGCGCGTTATCGATAGGCTTGAAGGCGCGTTTATCACGACGGATTATGAAGCCGCAGTTCGTCTCCCGACAGGCCATGCATCGGCTGGTGCGAAATGCGCTCGTTCTTGGGACCGCCTGGGCGGTCGTTCCCGTGGCTTTCTTCGCCGACGCCTCGAATGGCGGCCAACTCGTGATCACATGTCTTTGCTCCGGGATGCTCGCGGGCGGAGCATTCGCCTTCGCTACGATTCCGGTGGCGGCGGTTGCATTCACGGCTCCAATTTTTATGGGTACGGCAATCTGCCTTGGCAGAAATGGCGATTTCGTCTATCTGCTCGTCGCCATCCTTGTTGTGGCCTATGGTTTCGTGCTTTTGCGCGGCGTTTTTGCCAATTCTTTCGAATTCACGAAGCGCACCATTGCTCAATTGGAAGCTGAAAGGAGGGTCCGGCGGGATCCCCTCACCCAGTTGCCGAACCGGTTCGCCTTCAACGAAAGCCTCGAAGCTGCCCTCAACCGGTTGGCTCGCTCGGGCGAGGAATTCGCGGTTTTTCTCCTTGATCTCGATCGCTTTAAGGAAGTGAACGACAAATTCGGCCACCCCGCAGGAGATGAGTTTCTCATTCAGGCCGCGGCGAGACTGCAGCGATGCGCGCGTGAGACCGATATTGTCGCGCGGATCGGCGGGGACGAATTTGCGCTGATCATGACGAACCTGGCCAAAGTAGAAGACGCGTTGGAAATCGCGGAGCGCTTCGTCGGCGCTTTCGCCGAGCCATTCCTGATCGAAAGATGCGAGATCGCGGGCGCGACGAGCGTCGGAATCGTGTTGGCCCCGCGCGACGGCAATACGCCTCATGAGCTCCTGAAAAATGCTGACCTTGCGCTCTATCGCGCAAAAAAGGCGGGGCCCGGAACGGTTCGCTTCTTTGAGGTCAGCGACGACAAATCAGCGCGCGATCGCAGGGCGCTGCAACGGGATCTGGAGGAGGCGATCGGGAGAGACGAGCTTTTTCTCGTCTACCAACCATTCTTTGATATTCGCGAGAACCGAGTAACCGGCTTTGAGGCCTTGCTGCGCTGGCAACACCCTGTCCGGGGAGTCATTTCGCCGGCTGAGTTTATTCCAATTGCCGAGGAAACCGGATTGATCCACCCGATCGGTGAGTGGGTGGTCCGACGCGCCTGCTCAACGCTGTCGAACTGGCCCTCTGATCTCAGGGTCGCCGTCAATTTTTCTGCAGCTCAATTCCATAACACCAGCATCCTGCAAACAATCGTGCAGGCCCTGGCGCAGGCCAGAGTTGCCCCTAGCCGTCTTGAAATCGAAATAACGGAGTCGATGCTAATTTCAAAGTACGGGCCGGCATCATCGCTCCTGAATTCACTCCTGCAACTGGGAGTGACGGTGGCGCTCGACGATTTCGGAACGGGATTTTCATCCCTGACCTATTTGCTAAAATTGCCCTACACCCGCATCAAAATCGATCAGTCCTTTATACGCGACATGCTGACACGGCCAGATAGCGCGGCGGTCGTAAAATCAATAATCAGGCTGGCGCAGGATCTGCACATTGGCGTGGTCGCGGAGGGCGTCGAGACCACCGAGCAGCTCGAGTGTTTGCGCCAAACCAGCTGTGATGAAGTCCAAGGATATCTTATCGGTCGGCCGGTATCAACCGACCGCATCTTCGCCCTGCTCGATCAAAATAAGCAATGGTCGACGCCTGCCGCTTGAAACGCGGCAAACCGACCGACCATCATGCCGCGCGACGCCGCGCGCGCGACGTCGGCCTGCGGGATGGCTCGCGTTGCCTCGACATCGAGGACGATCGCGGCCTTCAGGTCAATGAGGGAGTTGTTGGCGTAGGCGAAGGCATGTCGTTTGTGAGCGCCGGTCCATTGCGCCGGAACGGACTTGGGATATGACCTTCGGTACCATTTCGCCGCCGCGCCTCGACATTCGTATCGGCATTGCGAGTCCCGCCATCAGAACAGCAAGCCGACTGCTTCATGTGAGCTTCTAGATCTGGATCGTTGGCGTCGATTATCCACCACGTTCCGTCCAAGCATAAGCGTGAAGCGACGGGACTTTTACATACCTCGCTCGAACTTGCGTCGTTGGACTCAACTTTCACGATTCCAGCTCCCACAGAATTCAGATTTCAGTGTCGGCAGCCTATCCCCAAGGGCTCCAGATTTCCTTGGAAGAAATCGAACACTTTTAGACACCTCCTCGGCGATTACCCGGACAGGCAGCCGGCAAAGGAATGTTTGGCTCGAACGTTCCGCACTCAGACGCCACCATGTATCACGAAAATTAACCATGAATTGTTTCTATTACCCATAACACTTCCTTAAGACTTAAGCTAAGCGAGACGAAATTTTGCTAGTGGCTCGCGAGCAATAGTCGCGCGTCAAACGCTGAAGCAATCTTCAAATTTCATGGAAACACATGACGAGCGATCTTACGACCACCGCCGGCCATCCACAGAACCCGTTGGCCATTCCCGGCCTGCGGAAGAATGACGTTGTTCCAGGCATATATTGCATGATCGCCGCGAGCGTGATGTTCGCACTGTCGAGCGCACTATCGAAATGGCAGGTCGCTCTCTATCCCGTCGGCGAGGTTATGTTCTTTCGCTCCGCTGCTGCGTTTGTCCTCTGCGCCGCGCTGATCCTCCCGGCAACGGGCATGTCAGTCTTTAACACTCGGCGGCCCCGCGCCCACATTGCGCGCGGGCTGTCGCAGTCGATCTCGCAGACGTTCACTGTCATCGCCGTTAGTCTGATGCCCCTTGCAGGAGCGATCGCGATCAATTTTTCTGCATCGTTGTGGGCGGCATTGCTGTCTTTTATCTGGCTTAACGAGCGCGCCGGGCTCGCGCGCTGGAGCGCGCTCCTAATGGGATTCATCGGGGTTCTCGTTGTGGTAAATCCCGGCGCAGACACGTTGCAGATTGGCGCATTGTTTGCGCTGGCAAACGCGGTTATGTACGGCAGCGTCACTGTTGCGGTTCGCGGAATGACCGCAACTGAGTCTGCAAAAACGCTATTGATGTGGCAGATGGTTACGGTAACCTTCTTTCACTCTTTCTTACTGCTGTTTGGATTCCGGATGCCGTCGCCGGCTGACGCAATCATGTTGATCCTGAGTGGTCTTACAAACGCCGCGGCACAATATTTTTGGACGCAAGCGCTCCACCTGGCCCCGGCCGCAGCCGTCTCGCCGTTCTATTACCTGACGCTCGTCTGGGCCCTTGCGATCGGATTTTTCGTTTGGGGCGACGTACCGACGCTTTGGCTTCTGATCGGGTCCGGAGTTGTTGTTGCATCGGGCCTGTTCCTGCTCGTTCACGAGGCTCGTCGACCAACCAAAAAGCCGATTTCCGGTGAACAAACTGGAGAATACTGCCTTCAGAAAGTCGCTGGCTAAACGAGCGGGTTTCAAACTCTAGAGGCGACAAATTTGCGCCCGGGCGACCATTTGGCAATCATTTCAGGAACTTTCGCTGTTGGAACAGGCCGACTAAACAAATAGCCTTGCCCTTCGTCGCAATCGAGCGCCGCGAGAAATTCGTACTGTCCGGCGGTTTCGATGCCTTCTGCCAACGTCGTCATTCCCAGAGCACGAGCAATACTAACGACGGCTTGCACAATCACAACGTGCTCGGTGCCTTCAGCAAGGTCAGAAACAAACGACCTATCTATCTTGATTTTGTCGAATGGGAAGCTCCGGAGATAACTGAGAGAGGAATATCCGGTACCGAAGTCGTCCAGAGAAATACGAACGCCGAGTTGCTTCAACTGACGCAGGGTACCTAAGGTAGATTCATTCTTGGTCATGAATACCCCTTCCGTAATTTCAAGCTCAAGGCGATGCGGCTGAAGTCCGGTTTCCGCCAGGGCGCGCCTCACTACCTCGGAGAGATTGGAAGCTGAAAACTGAATCGGAGAAAGATTGACCGCTATATTAAGATTGTTCGGCCACTGCGCTGCGCAGCGGCACGCCTCTGTCAGCACCCATTCGCCAAGCGGTTGAATGAGGCCGGTATCCTCCGCTATCGGGATGAATGTTGCCGGCGGTACCATGCCATTGACCGGATGGCGCCATCGCACGAGGGCTTCGAACCCGGTTATGACGTTGGTCCGCAAATTGAGGATGGGCTGGTAATATAATTCCATCTCATTTTGCTCGATAGCCTCGCGCAGATCGATCTCAAGCTGCCGTCGTTCCCTAAGCTCCCTGTTCATTGCAGCATGATAGAATCTATAGCTACCCCGACCTTGCGCTTTGACCGCGTATAGCGCCAGATCGGCGGCAATCAAAAGGTCGTCGCAATTTACTCCATCGCATGGTCCAATGGCGATACCGATACTGATTCCGGAACGGATGCGGTGCCCGCCAATCTCAAAGGGTTTCTGAGCCGCCTCGATCATACTTTTCGCCAGGGACTCAAGCGCTGGTCGAGACTCAACCGTTGGCACAACAACTGCGAATTCATCGCCGCCGAGGCGTGCCAGCACCTCGTTTGCACCGAGCGCACTCTTTAAGCGCCGGGCCATCTCCTGCAAGAGCAAGTCGCCGGTCTGATGGCCAAGCGTATCGTTGATACTTTTAAAACGATCAAGATCAAGAAATAGGACAGCGAATTCCGCCGCTGGCTGCCCGTTGTCTACTGCTGCCGGTGGTTGCCGGCGGCTCATCTGGTCGAGCATGGAGCGGAACATCCGCCGGTTTGGGAGACCGGTGAGTGAATCCTCGGAACTAAGGCGGACTGCATCTGCTTCAGCGCGCGATCTTTTCGTGACGTCGGTGAAGGTTTGGACGAATCCACCATCGGGGAGACTTTCCCTGCGAATCTCGATGATTGATCCATCCGGCATCGTTCGTTCGCTAACACCTAGTTCTCCTGCGACAACATCTGCCAAGATCCGAACTGAAGCCTCGGTCAATTTGCCTGTTGGTGTCTCGTATTCGGCGAGTTGATTGACTCTTGGTGGGCTCTGTATGAGCTCTACGGGCAAATCGAGCAATTCGCCGCATCGACGATTGATAATCGGAATGTGGTGGTCATATGTAACCAGCATAATTCCCTGGTTCATATACTCGAGCGTAAGGTCAAGCTGATTCGCTTTTTGTCTTGCCTTCGCGTCTATCCGTAGAAGCTGCTCAAGAGCAATGAGAACTAGCAAAGTAAGTACGGTGCCCACCAACAAATTCAACTTGAGCGCGTTCCAAGAACTTTCCAAGATCTGGCTTTTGCTCAAGCTAACGCTGACCCACAACGGATAGCCCTTGACGTTGCGGACAGTAATCAAACGCGTCTCGTTGTTGGCAGGATCGATGCTTTCAAATGTAGTTTCGACCCCGGCTCGCATTTGGTCGAGCAGTTCTGTTCCGCTAAGATCGTCTCCAAGTGCGTAACCAACCGCGCTCCCGCCACTCGAACGAACCACGCCATCACTTCCGATCAGGGCGATCGCCGCTGCCGATCCAAAATTGATATTGTTGTAGAATTTCGTCAAATGGTCCGGATTGAGCGAGGCCACGACGACGCCGCCGAACGTCTGGTCACTGTTCAAGAAGCGCCGTGTGAATTGCACGGACCATTTTCCGCTGGCACGGCCAACCACCGGCTTGCTGATAAAAAGCTGATCCGCGATGTTGTTCAGATGAAACTTGAAGTGCTCCCGATCGCTGAGATCCAGAGCAGGCGCGGGTTGAGGACCGCTGTTCGACGCGCGCATAATCCCCTTGTCGTCAATAATGGCGACTTGGACGATGATGTCGCTCAGCACGTCGGTCGTATTGGCAATAGCGCTAAAACTGACCGAATTTTTCCGGGTCTCAATGCTCCGTCGCAAGTATAAGAGTGCCTTATCAATTTCTCCGATTGATCGAAGAACATTCTCTTCGAATACCAGCGCAAAGTTATGAGCGTCCCGATGCGCCTCTCGTTCGTCCGCCCGAACATCGCCAAAGTATTTTACAGCAACTCCCGCCCACATCATGGTGATGATCACCATGCCGAAAATTGCCGAGCTTCGACGCTCAGTAATCAGCTTTGGCAGCTCTAGGATTTGTAAATTCATGCCGAGAACCGCCCCCTATCGGCAGGGCTTACCCGTCGGATATTTCGGCCGTCTTAACTTCATTGATCGGCCACCCGTGCGTGGAAGGTTAACCTTAATAGATAGGCTACTACTCTTGCGAGTTGACGTTGAGAAAAATAACCGATTATTAACCCGCGACAAAAAGATCTTTCTTTCGGAGTTCATATGTCGGGCTGGGATACGGTTGCTTCGAAAGAAGGCGCATCAACCAACACTGAAAGAACGGCTTGTCCGCAGCGCTTTGGCAACAAAGCTGTTGACGGAGGATTTGAAGGATCAATCGAAATTGCGATGCCTGTCACTCCTCGAGCCAAGGACATCGCGCCAGATAAGGTTCTGCAAGCCTTTAATACCTGGGCCTTTAAGCGTGAGCAGCCTGATAACTCTGTTGCAATGTTGCGAAGCATTTCCAAATCAATTGCGGCCAGAAATCCCGTTCCGTTTGTGCTCTATTGGGGCAAAGGTCCGCGGTCCAGCATCGACAAGCCCGATTTCGAATGTCTGAACTATTTGGCCGCCCTCACCCGCCGAATCAGTAAAACATACGCGCCCGGGGCGGCCCTAAAGTTGATTTTCACCGATACCCATGCGGAATTGAACGGACATTCATCACAGAACATACGCCAATATTTTGATGAGGTTGCGGATGGCGCCCGCGAACGCGGTTTCGAGAGCTGTTGGTTGGGCGACCTCACGAAGGCCGCGGAAACGGATAACACAAGTCCTTTGATTGATGAGATCGTACCGGAGCCGACGTTCCAGCGGCTGCTTGCCAGCGCGATGAAATGGTATCGTGGAAATGGAAGTTGTGAAGAGGGCGCATTAGAATATTACCGGATGAATATGATCGAAAAACGCGCGGTCGAGCGTGCGTTTCCTGACTCAATTTTCATCACCTTCAATGGAAGCGAATTTCGAGCGCTTTTCCCCAAAAACCTTCCAATCTTCTACATGTATTCGCTTCGCAAAGGGATCAGCATCAAACCCTGGTTTCTTTTCCCGGATAGGGCGGCCTGCGAACAGCGAGCAAGTTAGGCTCGCGTATTGGAATCCTAGTCGAGCAGAATAATGAATGGGCTGTCCAGCGCACCCGTTACATGACGCTGGAAACCATCGCGCCATTGGCGATGATCCAACCGTCAGCCTTCCGGCGATCGCCAGCTGAACTGCCCGGCGCCGGTGCGCTGCAACGCCGGCACCCAGGTCAGATGCGCAGCAAAAATCGCCGTCGAAACGAAGCTGCGCGTTGGACGCTGGCTGGGAAGAACGGCTCTCACCGGCATAGGCGCAGCGTTTCTACTACCGCTTCGGGCAAGGCAAGGCGGACCAGATGGTCGCCACCCTCATCGTGTTTTGCGGCTACTCCTCGATCGTACCCCAGCAGCAGTATGGCGATAATCGCCCAAATCCGGTCGCTGCCATGGCTGCCAGCTAGGAGTGTTTTTCTTTGTGATGGTTTTGGCCGAATAGCGCGGTCGGAGCATCCAAGAGGGCTTTCTTGATGTCCTCCGTACGGACTCGCCGCTGCTCTAAATGGTGGCAAAAGGTATTTCGTTGCATTTTGGACATTCGGAGGATTTTCTGCATAGTACGGGCATTTGGCGGCGAAATTCACCTCAGCCGGCGGCGCCGATTATGCGATACGATCGAATAGACGCCCGCATCCTTGAGATCGTGCAAAAGAACAACCGTCTAACTTCCGAGGTGCTCGGCGAAATGGCCGGGCTTTCTGCTACCGCTTGTCAACGACGACTGAAGAGGCTCCGCTCGGAGGGCATCATCGAGGCCGACGTCTCAATCGTCTCGCCGAAGGCCGTCGGAAGACCTATTCAAATGCTTGTGCTGGTCACCCTGGAGCGGGAGCGTTCAGATATAATCGATAGGTTTAAGAAGGCCATCAAATCGTCAGCTGAAGTCGTCAATGGATTTTACGTGACTGGCGACGCTGACTTTGTCCTATACCTCACCGCGAATAGCATGGAAGACTATGAGCAGTTCACTCGGCTCTTCTTCTATGCGAACCCGGACATTAAGGGCTTCAAGACGATGGTCATAGTGGACCGCGTAAAAGTGGGCTTTGCCATTCCAATTGAGGCGCCGTCCGAGGATTGACGCAACTGCTGGGCCCTCGAACCTTCAAGAGTGCCGACTAGCAATAAAAAGGCCTGGCCCATGGAGACAAGGGCGGGGCTGCTCCCCTGCCTCGCGAGGGGGGCGAGCGTCGCGGCCGAGATCAGTGGCGCCCCTCGCACACACACTGGCAAATTTGCGGCGGCAAATTCGTTGCCTTTGCTCGTTGCTCCGACGGAGGCGGCGTGTAACAAACGAACAGTCTCACTGCCCCCTGGCTTTGTCGTCTCGGCTTCAGTCTGGATCACCTCCACCTCGCAGCCACTCGATGTGAGCAGGACCCCTTAAGGGTTGCTATTCCGCGGCTGTCCTTTTCGATCACGCGAAGCGCTCGCCGCCGCGGACGATTTGCCCTCTTTGGCGCCGGCCAGGCCTCACCCAAAGCAAACAACGGTCTATTCCTGCGCTGCGGGCCAAGGCGCACCAGCTCGGCATCGGGCTCTGCCACCAGCGCTGAGCCGCGGCGACGGGAACTGACTGAAGATCAGCGCGAAGCGCTCGCTACCCACGCACTGGGGGCGACTACGTACGATGTAGTTTGAATCGCGATTAATCGCTCGAAACCGTTTCCCTGAAATCATTGTCGCGTAGCGGGACTTGCCGCGCATTGAGACGCGTCTCGCGATCGCGCGGCGTCGACCGTTCCAACGGATCGCGGCCGACCTTGGACCGCAGCTCCGCCAAATCGGTGAAGACGTCAGCCTGACGTCGCAACTCGTCGGCGATCATCGGCTGTTGACTTGAAAGGGTCGAGACCACGGTCACCCGCACGCCGCGGCGCTGCACTGCTTCCACCAGCGAGCGGAAGTCGCCGTCGCCGGAGAACAGCACCATCTGGTCGATGTGCTCGGCAAGCTCCATGGCATCGACCGCGAGTTCGATATCCATGTTGCCCTTGACCTTGCGGCGGCCCGAGGCGTCGATGAACTCTTTCGTTGCCTTGGTGACCACTGTGTAGCCATTGTAGTCTAGCCAGTCGATCAGTGGGCGGATCGTGGAATACTCCTGATCTTCAATGATGGCGGTGTAGTAAAAGGCGCGCACCAGATTGCCGCGGCTCTGAAACTCCTTGAGCAGGCGCTTGTAGTCGATGTCGAAGCTGAGTGTCTTGGCGGTTGCATGGAGATTGGCGCCGTCGATGAAGAGCGCGACCTTGTTCGGGGGGGACATTTGAGCACGGGCCTCAAAATTGGATCTGCGGGGCAATGGACTGATTATGACGCAGCGGCCACCGCTGCCGCCCCAACCCGATTTGCCCGCCACGATAGCGCTCGATCAGAGCCTCCAGCAACTCGCGGCGATCGGTTTCGGTCATCCCGCAGTCTGCCATGCAGCGATCGTCAGAGACGCAAGAATAAGCAACAGAACAACGTAAAGCAGAAGTTGAGAGATCAAGTCACCATCACGTTCGAACATTATATCTCCCATCCGCGTTGCCCCTGTTCGGGCTGGGCCGGCACGGCGACTTTGCCAGCGCTTTGGGCGCCGTTGCTCCGACTACTGTGCGAAGCGAACGAACAGTCTCCGTTCTCACCCGGGCGCGTCGTCTCGGCTTCACATTTGCGTCGTCTTCGCTTCACATTGGAGCGTTTCGTTCAACCGATTAATGCAACGAGTCGCAGATTCACGCCCAAATCCTGCATTTGGCCAGCTTCTCCAGTGTGTTTCAGCACCTCCGCTCGAAGGCGATGGCGACGGTCCGGGCCAATCTAGATCCAATGCGGGTGTTGTCCTCTACTGGTTAGCGCGAAGCGCTCGCTACGATTCGAAGGCGTCCACCTCCTCATCCGGAAACTTCTCGGCCTCCAGGTCCAACCTGTACCGCGTCTCTTCCAGCTCCCCGGTGACGAGGACGTAGTCTTCGAACGTGCTCGACGAGCTGATGTGCTTCTCGATGAGCTGCCGCAGCTCGCGCCTGAATTTGCTGACGGTCCTTCGTCTCCTCCGCCCCCCGAGCGCCGGATCTGGTTCTCTTATTGGCGCGAGGCGCTTCGCTGGCCACACCATATTTTGGCTCGACCACCAGCTGTGAGCCAATGCGGTCCGCAACGCGCACTACGGCTGGCGAAATGCTCCGCCAGCTCTATGACTTTCAAACAAGGAGCCATAGTTGCCAATGATTAAAATCAAAGTACATTGGATGACTCAGCTCGAAATGTCCCAAAAATTCGCTGCGCCTTGGCGACGAGGCTCCTCCTCTAATTCTGCCTCTGGATCCGACATCGCGGTTATCCGGCTTCCTGCATCATGGCCAGGCCGTCGTCGATCGTAACCGTGCGGATTGCAATGTTCGTGTCCAAGTCCCGTTGAAGCCGATGAAGCCGATCGCCCCGCAACAGACCTCTCGCGCCACCCGCTCGATCTCCGCAATAATTTGCATCGATGGGTGTAGTCACCGCCGACTGGCGCGCTGTCACACACGTCGGGTCGAGAGAGGATCCTAACATTGCAGTTGTTTTTTGGCTTTGAGGTGAGCGCGTTGCGCGGTCGCCTGGTGAACTCGGCGCCAGCAAGACCAAGCGATGATGTGTGCGGGCTGAATACGCTTTCGAGCGAGTCGGATCGCAATGCGGCGAATTTCCTGGATTGACCAACGGATCAGCGGCGGCGTGGTTGTACTTTGGTTTGCCGGAGGACGGTGTTTCGTTTTTTTGGGCGGCGGCGGATTGGCGCGATGCCGGATTGCGGCCATCATGGCAAAGGCGAGCATCACCAGGGACACATGACGGTGCCAGCCATGCCAGGATCTGCTCTCGTTGTGATCGAGCCCGAATTCGTTTTTCGCGGTCTCAAAGCTGTCCTCGATCGCCCATCGATGGCCTTCGACCGCGACCAGCGTTTCGATGGATGTTCCCGCTGGACACCAGGTGGTGAAGAAGGCGAGGTCATCATCGGCGATAAGACGACGGATCAGTAGACCGCGCGTCCACAAGCCATCATTAGCACTGTTGAACTGCTCGGCCTCGAGATCGGCCAATTCGAGATAACACCAATCGTGTAGTCGTGGCCCTTTGGTTCCGGCTCCCGCCGACAGACGCTTCCAGTCAGATGAGCGCCGCGTCCGGGCTATGTCTGCAGCCGTACCGGCGACCGGCGGTCGCTTGCCCCAGGATCGAAATGTGTATAAGAGACAGCTGCCGATGCGATGTCGCTACCAATGCCACGTCGCGATATTGCCGATTACCTTGGCTTGACGCTCGAAAACTGTATCGCACGCAGTGTCACAACGGCCTGAAGCAGGCATTCTCGATTTCATCGGAAATACCCGACGGGATATCGCAATTTTCGACCGACAGCGGCTTGCGAGCCCTCGACCTGCAGGATTGTCCCTGATCGGCGATTTGCTGCCCGCGAGAGCATCCACTAGGATGCCCGAGGGGGGCCTCACTCGTTCCGAGTGTCACTTAAGCATTCCTTAGCACCAATCATGCCGATTATTGCTGCATGACACCAAGGGAGGACGACTCCCACGCTGAGGGATGGCACCTACGCGGCCTGGTTTGGCACCACGATTGACCAAGGCACCGGCATCGTTCATATCGCTGACGGGCAAGTCTGGGGTCGTGACAGCATCATGGCCTATCGCGGCTCCTATAACGTTGATAAAGATCGCTTCACCGCGATAGTGTCGACCAAACGGCATACCGATGGTCGCGCAACGGTCTTCGGCGTCTATGATGAACTCACGCACGCTCCACATTGAGGGAACGTGCCCGAACAGGATCGCTAGTTACATAGCGACGGCAGAACAGGCGCCAGGGAGTCGTCCTTCACGGGACCCTTATTCTCAGTGAACAACAACCGCCACGGCCACCTGGAAGAATCGAGCAGGTAGTAGCGTTTAGTCCTGACAAGCTTCCAAAGTTGCCAAGGCGCCTCCGCTGATCCGCATTCGGACGAATCTGCTGGATGACTGCATTCGGCGTGGTCGTCAAGGCGCCGTAGACGAGGTGCAGTCGAGGAATGGGGTTGAAGTGGTGCCGCAGCCTAAAACGGTGAAGTTCACCGGGGAGACGCTGATCGCTGGTCTCGCCAAGGCGCACGGCCAGCGGCGCCTGGAGGAGAAACTGCTCGCGCTGTCGAAGCCAAAGCTGCTGATCGACGACGAGCTCAGCACCGTGTTCGCCGATCCAGTGGCCGCCACCGCTCGCCATTAGGCGCGTCGGCAGCGGCGGACGGCGTGGCTTGTCTCTCCGCAGACCGCGTGCAACGGCTGCATCGGCTTCACCAGCGGGTGCTCATATGGATGATCGCCTCCAGGCGAGGGCGAAAACGTCTCGCCTCGTTGCTTTCGACGCCAGGGCAGTCATCAGACCCGGAGTGTAGGGCGAGTCACCGCAGACGCAGGGGATGACGTACGGCCCTTCGGTGTTCCTGCAGGTCGTACAGTAGCTTGCTCTCTGCGGATGTGCTCGCCGCGAGAGCGCTATCTGCAAGCACCGCCCCAACCACCATACGGAATTCAGGGGCAATGAATACTGCTGGAATTAGTAGGTGTTCTTTCTCGACCGTCAACTACGTGTATGCGCCGTGCGCGCCATGCGGACACAAGTTGGCGGAAAGGAAAACTTGATGCGATTTGATTTCAGCAAGCTCCGCTGCGCTTCTCTTGCACTCGGTCTTTTTGCCTGCGGCACGATGGACACCGGCCGGGCCGATGATCCGCCGCGGTGCTCTGAAGGCTCCACGCAGGCAGGCCATAAGAGCGGTCCCGACGAACGGGCGGGACAAACACCGAGCGCGCCGTCTGCAAGCGAGCTGCATCGCTTGCCGCCGGATTCGACCACCAAGCATACGCTCCATGTGCCAGGCCGGGTACTCAGCTTTGCTGCGACCGCGGGCTCGATCCGCCTATTCGACGAAAAAGGCGAGCCGCAAGCCGACATCGCCTATGCGGCTTATCAGCTCGACGGGACGGACCGCACGACGCGTCCGGTCACATTCTTCTTCAACGGCGGACCCGGCTCATCTTCGGCTTGGCTCCAGCTCGGCAATGCCGGTCCCTGGCGGCTGCCGATCAACGCCGACGAGGTCACGCCTTCCACTTCTTTAGAAGCGAAGCCTAATGCGGAAACCTGGCTCGACTTCACCGACCTCGTCTTCATCGACCCGGTCGGGACTGGCTATAGCCGCTTCGTCGCGAACGGTGAGGATGTCCGCAAGAAGTTCTTTTCCGTCGACGGCGATGTCAGCGCCCTCGCGTTGAGTATACGCCGCTGGCTTGAGAAGTACGACCGGCTCCTATCGCCAAAGTACGTCGTGGGCGAAAGTTATGGCGGCATTCGAGGACCGAAGGTCGTGCGCCAGCTGCAGACGCGTCAGGGTGTCGGAGTCAAGGGCTTGATCTTGGTCTCGCCGGTGTTTGACTACGCTCCCCCCGGGATCTTGCGATATGTCACGCTGCTGCCGAGCTATGTCGCAACAGCCCGTGAAGCCAAGAGCCAAGCGAAGGGCTCCGATCTCACCGCCGTGGAAAATTACGCGCAAGGCGAGCTCCTGGCCGACCTCCTCAAAGGTGAGGCTGACAGCGAGGCCAGTAATCGCATCGCTGATAAGCTCGCCGTGTTAACTGGCATCGACCAAGGCGTGACCCGAGCACGTGGCGGCCGCATTGACATTGGCGAATTCCGCCGCGAGCTGGATCGCCGCAGCGGCAAGGTGACCGGCGGTTATGATGCCTCGGTGAGGGGTCTGGATCCCTATCCGCATTCAGCTGCCCACCCCTTCGGCGACCCCTCGGGTGATGCGCTTGCGCCGCCGGTGACGAGTGCTGCCGTCGATGTCCTGACGCGCAAGCTCAAGTGGCGGCCGGATGGCTCTTATGAACTGCTCAATGGTGCGGTCGGAAAGGCTTGGGATTTCGGCAATACACCTCCAGAGTCGCTGTCGGAGCTGCGACAGGCTCTCGCAACGGATGCGAAGATGAAGGTGCTGGTGGGACACGGGCTTTTTGATCTTGTGACCCCTTATTTCGCCACGAAAATGGCCCTCGCTCAGTTGCCCGCCTTCGCCTCAGCGCCGCGGGTCAGGCTGCTGGTCCTCCCTGGCGGCCACATGTTCTATTCACGTGACTCCTCGCGTCAGGCTTTTCGCGCAGAAGTCGAGGCAATGATCACGTCGGAAACCGAACATTAACGCTGCGAAGATTTCGCCGTGAGTAGGGTAAGCGGTTTTGCGCTGATCGCACCCGATTTATTGATCGATGTGAGTCGCCAACAGCCGCTGATCCTTCGGCAATGCCGGCGGCGCCAATCGCGATCCTAAAGCTGGTGCTGCCGCTCTGGTGGTTGGTGCTGCTGGCGATCATCATGCCGGCTCTGACGATGATCATCGTCGTCATGCCAACTATGGCGATCATCATGCCGACGAGCAGCAGCACCACGCGAACCATCATATGGTGCCCCCGATGATCGCCGCCGGCTATGCCGGCCTTGTTCTAGTCGCGTCTGGCCGCTAGGCGCGCGCGGCGGTATTAACGAACAGGGGCGCCGCGCTGTCTGCTACTTCCTTGGGCAGCATCCTTAGCTGTTCTGCGTCGAAGGGCAGATAAGTGAGATATTTTGCGACCAGAGCGCCCACGGCTTCTGCTTGTGCTGCATCTCGTTGGCGCTTGAGCGGCTCCCTATCCGCTCGACGGGACAACCACAGCTTATGCGCCGCCCAAACCCGCGGATCTGGAGCGACGATGCGCACCGGTTCGCCTTTTTCGTCGATCGCGACAGCCTCGAAAGCGGGAGAATTCTGCAGCCAATCGAGGCCTTCGATTTGGACGGCAGTCGGGTCTTCGGGATCCGAGCCGATCTTATCCGGTGCCTTCTTCCCGGGAGGACTCTGCATCGGCTTGATCAGATCGACGAGATAGCCGTTGCGATTCACAGCTCGGAACGCCTGCTTGGCCCGTTCGAAGCTGGTGTCAACGCGTTGAAGTATCTTCAGGAGCGAAGACTCTGAGACGTCCTCGTCCGCCACAAACGTAAGCCCGCCGCGAGCGTCGAACAGCAGGTCGATGTCTTCCGTCGTGGCCAGGCCCGGATCGATCCTGACTCCGGAAGACGCTTCATATCCGTAGATGGCGTTCGTTCCGAGAATCCGAATGCCAGAACCCAACATCCTGTAGCCATCGAGAGCGCGCATGATCCGGGCTCCGATCAAAGGCACGCGACCCAGGCCTAGCGCACGATTGACCGCCGCTTGTCGCTCCATCGTATAGCGCAAGTTCTCTAATCGGTCTTCCAACACAGCGCGCGTAGCCTCGAAGTCGGCCTTCATCTTTTCAGTTTCTGGAGAGCGCGCCCCGAGAGACCTTTGCTTCCGGAGACCTGCTTTGTCGTAGTAGCTCCGGACGAGATATTCGTGCCCTTTCGACTCTACCCATGTCAGGGAGCCCCGCTGCGCGCCGTACGCCTCCTTAGCGTCGCGCAGGGCTTGGAAGCGCTGCTGGCTGTTGATTACCTCGCGACGTTGGTCATTGTTAAGTTCTTGAAATTCCATAGTTTCAACACTTTTGCCTGATTTTGTCCGCCGTTGTTGAAACAACATTTATCATTCTATATCAATGGTTTCAACAACCCAATCCAAGATTAGGCCAGTCTGTTGAAACCAGCAACTTTGGCCTGCTTCGGACGGCCTCATGCCGTCTTGGAGCTGATATTGAAATGGGCGTTCGGCGAACCCGAATGGGTAGGCACCGCCGAAAACCGCATGGCCCGCGCGGCCGCGATCAATGCCGTTTGCGACATATGCGCCCGGGCGGTCGCGGGACGGCAGGTTTCCGAAGCTAAGACCGGACTCCAGATTCGTCGCCCGCCTAACGCTCGATTTCGCAAGCGAACGCGTCAAGCTGTCGCGCGGCGCCTCAAAAGAGTGCTCGCGTCGGCACGCTGCCGGCAGCCAGGGCGGCGCGCATCGCGGCGTTGGTGCGCCAACTGCGCGCGAGGGCCTCGAATGAATCGCGCCCTCGACCTGATCGACCTCAACGACTCGACGCGTTAGGGACAACCGTGCTAGAACATACAGGGAACACATATCCAGGCGGTTGCAACGCGACCGCATTGCATCTGAACTAAGCCGATGTCGGCGGCCGGTCCTGTACCGTGTCGCGCCACTCCCTCTGTTTGTGTCGAGTACGATTTCGATATGCCCCTATTCCGCCATCTGCACGACGACGCTTTTCTGGTTTTCTCGCGGGACCACAAGCATCTTTATGCGGCGTGTCTCCTCGACTTGCATGAGCGGTACTTCACCGGTGCCCCTGCGTTTCCGACACCTCAGCAGGTGGTCCATGCCATCTACGACGTCATGCGTGCGCATCCGTCCCTGTGGAGCGAAGGCGATGATTTCGGCGAGGCGCTTCCGGAGGTGATCTCGTCGGGCCGGCGGCGGATCCGCCGCGCCGACATTTCCGCGGGCTCGGAGAAGGGAGACAAGGCCCTCACCTTGGCCCGCCAGCTCTACTCCCGCCTGATCGCATGGCGTTGGCTCGAAGAGGAAGAATACGGCCTGCGGGTCACCGTCGACATGGCAATGGGACCGCTGCTGGTCATCCAGCGACTAGCGAGCCTGAACAAAGATCTGTCGCAGCGGTTCGGAGGACTGATCGTCCAGATCCGCCTCAACCTCGAAGCCGTCGAGAAGCTCACGCCCGATGTGACGGACCGCAAGCAGCGCGAGGCCGCCCTCGCCGTGCGAGAGGCCCGCAACCAGGCCGATCAGTTCACCAAAAGCCTCCGCGCGATCCTTGCCGACCTCAAGCGGATCCGACGGACCGTCATGGAATCCAAGACAGTGGGCGACCGTCTCGAGGCCTTCTTCGAGGAATTCGTCGATCAGCTCCTGCTCAGGGATTTCGAGTCCATCCTCACCGTCAACCACCCCTACCGCTTCAGGGACGCCATCGTCGACCTTGCCCGGAAGATCTCCTACATGCCCGAAACGATGCAAGTTCTCGCGGAGGAATACGCCAGAGCCAGCATGGCGGCGGACGTCGAGGACGGCCACATGGCCGCCGCCGACGACCTGCTCGCGATCGAGAACATCTTCGAGCAGATCGGCGAGATGTTCGAACGCATCGAGGTATTCAGACGGCAGCTGGAGGCGCGGGTCAGGAACACGATCAAGTATGCCGAGCGCGGTACGCAAGGATTGGTCGGGCGCGCCGGCGACCTGGTAGGCCGGCTGGACGCCCTGCTGCGGGACGGCCGCCACCATGAGGCCACCGTGGAATGGAGCATCGAGCCGCTGCGGTCCCCCTGGTCGGAGCACCATCAGGCTCCCACCAGGCAGCCGCGCCGTCCCGTCGAGGCGAGAGAGCTCGCCGCACCCCCATCGGACCCGCTATACGAATTGCGCAAGCAATTGCGGCTCGAATACATCGCCCGCATCGCGCCCCGCCCGGAGGACGTCCGGCGTTTCCTGGAAGGCCAGGTGCCGCCGTTCGGCACCAAGGAGGCGCGGTTTATGGAGATCGAGACGGTGGACGATTTCCTCGCATTCGACACCGCACGCCGCTACGCGCTCACCGGCGAGGTCCCGCCGCAGGTCGCCAAGGGTTTCGAACTGGAGCCGTCGCCGGAAACCCCGCCCCATGACAGCGAATGGCTCAGATGCGCGAACTTCGTAGTCAGGCGTTCAGGCGCGCTGCGCAAGGACAAGGCACATGCTTAACGAATTCGAGAACATCGAAAGGTCCGCCGGCGCGGACAAGGCCGCGGACCTGCGGAGAGCGCTCCACTTCCTGCTGCGCAGGCAGTTCGTGTTCGCGGGCGATCCGCGCACCGGGAAGATCTACAACACCATCATGGACGGCCGCTTCCGCGACGTGGTGGACGGCTTCTTCGACAGTTGCGGCTACCGCGTCCACCGCGATCCCGAAGCCCAGTGGGCCGGAGTCCTCGCGATCGACGAGGACGTGCCTCTGCCACGCATGCGGCTCGACGAGACCATCGTGACACTCGTCCTCGCCGCGCACTGGCAGGAGGAAGTCAATCTCGGCGCGATCGAGGACCGCGCCGTCGTCGTCACGACGCTGAACGCTCTGCACGACCGATACAAGGACATGGTGCAGCCCAACGGCGGCGGCGCCATCGGCATCAACCGCTTTCGCGATATCCTAAAGGAAGCCTCTCAGCGCAGTCTGGTCGAGATCGGCGACTACGACAACGAACAGCAGGACTGCGAAATCCGGATCCGGCCGATGATCAAGCTGATCAGCGGCGGCGACGCCCTCCAGCGGCTCGAGCGGTACGCCCGCAGCGAGGAGGCTCGATCGCCGCAGCCCACAGGGGAAGAAGCATGATGGAATTGCGTCATCTCGCCATGGTGAACTGGCACCTGTTCGACGTCGCCGACATCCCCGTCGCCGGCCACATCGGCGTGCTCGGCGAGAACCGATCCGGCAAGTCGACCATTCTCGACATGGCTCAGGTCGTGTTGACAGGCGGCAACAGGCGCTTTCTGCGACTAAACGCGGTCGCGGGCGACAGCGGCAAGTCGCGGAGCGGCTCCAAGCGCAGCGTCGTCGATTACTGCCTTGGGACCTTGGGCGAAGACCAGCGGCGCCGGGACGATGCGCGCACCTACGTCAGCCTCGGCTTCGAGGACACCGAGGGCGTTCGCCCGCCGATGACCATCGGCATGGCGCTCGAGGCACGCAAGGCGGACAGCAAAGAGACGGTCCTCGCCCTGTTCGTCGCCGTGGGCACGATCCTCACGTCCAAGGCCTTCATCGAGCACAGGGGGACCTCGCAATTCCCGGCTCAGTGGGAGGACGTGCGCGGGCGCATCGTGGCCGCAGTGGGCGAGCAGAATTTCATCAATCACCGCGACCGGGCGGGAGACTACGTCCGCGAATACATGCGCCATCTGCTTCCGCATGCACCCTACGGCGAGCAGAACGCGAGCGCCCTGCAGAAATCTATCGTCAACGCGATGACGCTGGATCACAACCAGACCGCTACGCAGTTCGTTCGGACCTACATCCTGGAAGATAGTCCGATCCGGATCGGGGAGTTGCGCGAGTCGATCCAGACCTACAGGAACATCAGCGAGACCATCCGTAAGTTGCCTCAAGCTGGAGGCGCTGAAGGAATTGAGGACGATCCTCGCGGCGCTGGCAGAGGCCTTCGAAACGAAATTCCGCGAGCAGTGGATCGCAAAGCGCGCCGAGTGGCTCGCCGCCCGGGCGACCAACCGAGACTGGAGGACCAGGCTGCACCTTGCGACCGCGCAGCGCGATGCCGCTGCAGGCGAACTTGCGTTCCTCGCCGAAGACATCAAGGCGATCGACAAGGAGGTCGAACGGCTTACCGAAGCCATCGCCGAGCACGATGCCAAGACCGGCAGAAAATCGTTCCAGCAGACCGCGTCGGTAGCTGCCCAGGCGGCGCAGCGGGCCGCCGCGGATTTCAAAGCGCGCCTCGACGCGATCCGGCGTCTGCAGCCGCTGAGCGCCATGCGCGGCCAGGGCTTCGACGATTTCATCCCCGTCGTCGACAATTTGCAGGCCGCGGCAGAGGGTGCCGCCGTCGTCTCCGTTTCCGAGGAGCTCTCGGTGGCGGAAAGCGCTCTCACCACATCCGGAGCACAGCAGCTCGCCAAGGTCGATGAAGCGCGCCAGGAGATCATCGCAAAGGTCGCCCAACTGCGCGCGCAGCGCGACGACCTGCTGGGCCGGATTCGGCAGCACGCCTCCGGAGGAGCGCGGGCACACCTTGAACCGGACACCGAGCGCCTCTGCCAAAGGCTCCGGCAGAAGGGGATGGCACCGAGGGTACTCTGCGAATTGATCGAGGTTGCGGACCCGGAATGGGCGGGAGCCGCCGAAGCGCTGCTCGGCCGAGACCGCGACGCCGTCTTCGTCGACAGACCAGACATCGGCGACGCGACGGCGATCTTCAAGGAAGGACGCCGCGAATTCCGGCGCACCTCCCTGGTGAGCCTCAACAAGCTGGAGCAGTTCAGGGCCAGGCCGGACCGCGGAACATTCCCTGCGATCTTCCGCACCGACGATCCGGACGCACTGTCGTTCATCATGCGCCGCTACGGCTCCGTGCGGCTCGCCGAGACGCTCGAGCAGTTCAACAGGCCGGGCCGGGCGATCATGAGGGACGGCCTCTACGACGACGGCCTGGTGCGAACGCATCGGTCGATCGATCTTTCCCAGCACAAGATCGGCAAGACCGCCCAGGCAAACGCCCTGCGCGCCCTGCAGGAGCAGGCGGACGATCTGGAAGCTTCGCTTGCGCAAGCCAACAAGGAGGCGGAAATCGCGGACAGCGCCTTCATGGCGCTCAAGGCGCTGTGCGAGACGGCCACGGCAGACCTGAAGGCTCACGCCACTGCCTACGCCGCCGCCCAGACCGAGAAGGCCGATGCGGACACCAAACTTGCGGCCCTGGACAGCGCCGGCGATGGAGGCCTCCGCGACAAGAAACTGGCGCAACAGGAGCTTAAGAAGAAGAGGATCGGCGAGCGCGAGACCCAGCAGACCGCCTTCAACAGGCACGATGGCGAAGTTAGAACGGCGACGAACAGGCTCGGCGACGGTGAAAACGTCCCGGGCTCCGAACTCAATCTGAAGATCGCCTGGTCGCTGTTCGCCAAGAACCGGCCGCTCTACGCCGCGGCGAAGGGCCGGCCCGCGTACCGATCCCGGCTCGACGCCCGCATGCAGAAGAACGAGGCGGAAAAGCACCGCGCCATCGCCGAGAAGGCGGTGAAAGACGCCGATGCCGCGGACAGCGAGCGCGGACGCGTCGAACGGCGCGTGCGCGAATTCCTGGACAATTATTTCGAAGAGTTCGGAACGCAGTCGCAAATCGGCATCGAGAGCGAGCCCCTTCGTGAGGTGAAGCCCTGGATGGACCTGTTGATCAGCGACATCGAGTCCAACGAACTGCGGCAATATGAACGACAGGCACGGGAAGCGGCCGAGAAGGCAGCGACCCTGCTGCGCGGCGAGTTCATCAACGCGCTGACCTCGCGCATCGGCAAGATGGAGCGGGACCTGCAGTCGCTGAACCGCAGCCTGCACGCGCATCCCTTCCACAACGAGCGCTACTCGTTCCACCGCACCCAGGTGGTCGAATTCCAGCCGATCCTGAAAATCATCGAGATCGGCAAGACCTCTCCGGAGGCGCTGGACATGCTCTTCCGCGGCGACGTGCCCGAAGATTTCCCGCACAAGGACACGATTCTCGCACTCGAAGCGCTGCTGGAGGACCCGGAGAAGGACTTCACCGAATTTGAAGACTACCGGAACTTCTACACGTTCGAGATCCACATGGAGGACGTCGCGACGGGTAGGTCGACCCGCTGGGAGCAGCGCCGAGGTACGGGCTCCGGAGCCGAACAGCAGGTCCCCATCTACGTCGCAATCGGCGCGTCACTGGCGGCGGTCTACGGCAGCGCCGAGCGGCGCGCCGGCAAGCCTTCGGGCTTCGCTCTCGCGATGTTCGACGAGGCGTTCTCAAAAATGGACGGACGAAACCAGCGCCAGATGATGAGCTTCTACAAGAACCTTGGCCTGCAGTTCGTCATCGCGGCCCCGTTCGAGAAGCGCGTCGCTGTCCTCGAACACATGGACACCATCGTCGAGGTCGACCGCATCGGCGAACAGTCCAGAGCGACCGTGGTCTCCCTGAAGGAAAAGGCCAAGCAGGAACTGATGGCGATCGATCCCGACCTGATCTCCGACGCCGATCTCTCGCTCCGGCTCGCGGCCGAGTAGCCATGCCGCGCGTGTTTACCGACGCGAGGGAGCTTCTAGGCGACCTCTTGGACCGGTTCGAGGCCGGCACCGCGAGCCCGATCGGCTATCCGGACTACGCCGCGTTCACCTCGGTCGTTGCCGCGGATGCCTTCCTCAAGGAAATCTCGTGCGCAGAAGAGGCGGGCGCGATCAGCATGGCGCGCGGACGCGGGCCTAAGCGCAATGAAATCGCGCACGTCCGTCTCGCATCGCCCGACACGCTGTATCGCTATCTCGGCCGCACTCCCGCCCCCAAAATCGCGGAGGACGCCGCTGCGCGGCTTGTTGCCGGCCTGGAACTGGATGCTCGCCTGAAGGATGCCGCGGCGGCCATTGCGACCGCTTGGAGCAGGGCAAAGACGTGGAACGCGTTCTCACCGACAGACACCGATCGGCTGCGCGACGCATTCGTGCTCGCACAGGCGATCCTCGACGGCAAACACGTGAACGTCGACTACCGGACCTTCTCCAGAAGGACCGTCGGCGACAGCAAGACGCTTGAGCGCCTCGAGAGTGCGGTCGTTCGCCTTCTCGCTGGGATCATCGAGCTTCCACCGGAGGCTAGACCGCGGGCGGCGCTGCGCGCCATCGGCCTTGAACGATTCGCCCCACCGCTCCTGATCGCGGGCCGCGTCGATCTCGAAGGTGCCGACCTCTCGGCAGCCTCGCCCCTCTATCTGGGGGTCGCGCCAAACGAAGCGGACCGCATCCGCTTCCGGGAGCCGCCGGCCTACCTCCTCACGATCGAGAACTTCGCGAGCTTCAGCCGCCACCTCATCGAAGCCGACCCCACACGCCTGGGGGCAACCGTCTACGTTGGCGGCTACCCGTCGCTGGCGACGCAGCACGCGCTGCGCGTCCTCGCGGAGGCCGTCCCGGACGATACTCCGATCTTCCACTGGTCCGACATCGATCCGGACGGGACCTGGATCTTCCGGACCATCGAGCAGGCGGTCGGGCGCAGCATCAGACCGCACCTCATGAGCCCCGACATCGCGGAAGCCTTCGGCAACACCCCTGCGATGAAGGCATCTCCCGCGCGATGCCCGCCGGAATCCGGCGTCGCCATATTGGCCGCCTATTTGCTTGGCGAGGGTGCGAAGACGCTGGAGCAAGAAGAACTCGATCCGCAGCTGCCCGAAACGCTGCCAAGACAGGAGGTCGGCTCTGACGCGGCGGTCTGACGCTCATCGACTTCCCAGCCGACGATTGCCCCCTCGGAGGAAACGAGCGCAGGTCGACAAGAGCGGCGCCGGCGTCGAACGCCTTGGTCTGCTGCGGGAAGCTGGCTGCGGGGGCCCAACATCGTCAACCTGTCGATGGTGTTCGGCTCGCGCCTGCGCGGGCTTGCCGGCGGCGTCGCCGCCTTCGCCGGGCTGTTGGTGCGCCGACGCTGATCATGACGGCTCTCTGCGGGCCCGGCACGATACCGTGAATGGTCATGCCCCGACCATCAGCGCCATCCTGACGCTTGCAAAACTCCCCGGGGAGCAGGCCAAGATCCCGAAATGGGGAAATTGGCTCGATCCTGTTGTAAACGCGCGTTTCCATCGACGAGGCCGCTCAGGCCTCGTTACCGACCACATGACCATTTTTGTCGAGTTTCTGGCGATTCAACGCCGATACGACTGTCGGTATGAGAGCTTCGGGAAGACGATACGTAAGCGTCACGGATCAGCGCCAGCTCGACTTTGGTACCCGACTGAACATGACCGTGAAAAGCCGAAAACTCTGAGCAATCATGAGCTTAGAGAGGCCGCTCTGCTACACAACTGTAGCCCGCAAGAGTGGTCCACATGGCCGGTCTACGGGGATGAGACTCGCGACCTCGCGGAGGAGTACCGAGCTGCATATGCAAGGCGGGACCCCTCAATTGTCTCCGCCGAGACCAGCCTTGAGCTGAAGAAGCGTGGCGAGCCCGTCGAGAAGACCTCAGCGCGTTTCCACTCGGTGGCCCTTGAGGTGCTCCGTGCTCACGTGAGAGCCTATGAGACCATCGGCAAGCGCAACGAAGGTGAGGACCTCCCGACCCCAGCGGAGCCGAAGTCCGATGCACGAGGTCCGCTCCTCTCGGAGGCCTTTGAGGTCTGGAAGGCGGGTGGTGGTTCGGTGCGAGGGTCGAAGAAGCCGGGTGAAAACACGGTGATCGAAACCACTCAGGCAGTCCGCTACTTCACTGACCTCCACGGGGACATGCCCGTTGGGGACATCACGAAGAAGATCGCCCGTGAGTTTCGGGACAGCATTGCCAAGATGCCGAAGAATCTTCCTCATGCACTCCGCAAGCTGCCTGTTCCGAAACTGCTTGAGCGCCCTGACCTCTCCAAATTCCCCACCCGCAACGCGAGGACGATCAACAAAATGGTGCAGCTCCTGGGCGCCATCGTCTCGAAGGTGGAATCTGAGGGCAGCGATGAAGCCACGCATACGGTCAAGCTTGAGGCTGATGCCCAGACCGAGATGGAGGTGGGGATGAGAAGGAACAGCGAGACGGCGAGAGCTAGACCCACGATGGCCCAGAACCACCAGGGGGGACTTGGCCAAAGAACATAGGTCTCGCTCCGCTGGATAAGCGGATGGTTACGGTTGGATTGTTTGTTGACTTGAGGGCGTGAACGGCCCCTCGCCAAACCGTATCATCGACTTGCGTCGTGCTCGGGATTAGAGCGCAGGTTTCGCGCAATTTATTGAGAAAACCGCCGCGTACGTGCGCTGCCGTCGTGTCCTCATCGCTCAGGATGACACGTTAGGGGGCCGGTCGGGCTATGGAAAATAACCTAATTCTACTCTTCGGATTGATCGCAGGCTTAATCTTAGGCGTGCCCCTTGGCGCGTGGCTCCGTCGTCGGGGCATTCTGTAATGCGATCTAGATTTCAGTTGATGCTGGCGTGTGCTTCGCTGGCGTTCATCGCCGTCGCCGAGATCACTGTGCGCGTGGTAGGTTTGATGGACTTTCCGTTATACGAGAACAGCCCGACGCTCGGGTACGTGCCTGCACCAAATCAGCGCGGCACCTTTCTCAACCGAAACGATTGGGCCTTTAACGATCTAAGTATGGGCGTCGCTGAGCCGTTCCGGCCCAAGAAATACGTGCACAACGTGTTGCTCATCGGCGATAGCATCGTGCTGGGTGGCAACCCGCTTGCTCAAAAAGACAAGATCGGGCCGCTTCTGAATGAGCGGTGCGGAGCCTCAATGATTTGGCCAGTCGCCGCCGGGAGCTGGGCCTTTCTTAATGAGCTTCGCTATTTGATGCTGCACGAAGATATTCTCGACAATTTCGACAGGATTATCTTCATCCTCAACTCCGGGGACTTCGGTAAGCCGTCAGTATGGGCGTCAGAAACAACCCACCCAACCTCCCACCCTGCGTTCGCCCTTCTCCAGCTCGCGCGTAAGCTTGGACTGCTGCCCGAAAGCATCTCAGGTGAGCGTAAAGGAACCGGAGATTGGCATGCTGCCATGAAATGGCTTGCTGGCCGATACCCTGCGCCGATCACCATCCTGTTCTACCCGACAAAGGCCGAAGCAAGCGATCCTGAGTTGCGTACACAATCGCTCGACATACATGCTTCCGAACTTGATCAACGCTTTAGCGTCGTCCTGTTGAAAAACGAGCTTGCCGGGTGGTCGGCTGCCGATTACCGCGACGACATCCATCCGACTGTCCAGGCCAACATGAAAATGGCCGCGCTCCTCCAACGGCACACCCCGGAATGTGCGGCCGGGGCGTCGAAGGAATAGGCCCACAGATAGGTTAGAATCCTCTCACCGCCCGGACGATACCCAGCACGACAAGAGCAATGACGGCCATAACACCTACACAGAACAGCCAGCCTGTAACGGCGGGGCGGTGAGGTCCATGAGGTCCGCTAGCGTGAGTTGCCCCCGGAGGTGGTGATGTCTTGTCTCGCGTCATGTTGATGGTCCTGGTCTTCGGCGTTGAGGGACGGGTCATTGTGCGTCTCCTTCTGAGCTTTCGACGATGCGGGCAACACCGAGCAGTGACATGAGACCACGGCGCATCAGGTACCTGCGTGCCGATGTGTGGTCGCCAAGGCATAAGCCGTTGCGGTTGGCGTCGTCTTCAAGGCAATCGAGTGTGGTTTCGATCCTGTTGCCGCAGTAGTGCTCCATGATCCAAAGAATGCGTTCGCCGTTTGGATCACGTGGAGGCGTGTCTGTTGGTTCGGTGGTGTTGGCCATCCGTTGGTGCCTGATGCTGCTGCTGCTGCTGATGATGATGACTGAAGGTGCCGTGGTCGTAGATGGTGGAGGCCTGTGTCACTGCACAGATTCACCGCGCGGCGCTCGAAAGCTCCCACTAGACGACAATTGATGGGCCCTAGCCGTGCGTCATAGAGGGCACCAATTGGCAGCGCCGTACGTCATTCTTCTCACTGTAAGTGGGATTTAGAAAAACCCGAAACGTGCGCCGTGCGTCATAGTAGGAGGGAATTCGGCCAAGCCGTGCGTCATAGTGAAGGGAAGCAGCCACTCTCATAGTATCAGACAAGTGGGATCCGTTTGAGAACACGCCCCGATTCCCCCGCGCATGTCCCTCCCGTGAGCCGGTTCAATTTGGGTGTGCCCTAAGTGAATCGCTCAAAGCTTGGTTCAATAAATCAGTTTGACAATCCAAAATGAACCGCCACTACCATGTGAACCATCCATAGTGAACCATAGGACGGTTTCCCATGTTCGTCCGCACGTATCTCCGCGCCTCCACCACCGAGCAGGATGCACGCCGCGCCAAGGATGAGCTCAAGGCCTTCGCCGCTGAGCGTGGCCTCAAGGTCGCGTCCTGGTATGTCGAGAACGAGAGCGGCGCTAAGCTTGCCCGCCCTGAGCTGTTCCGCCTGTTGGCTGACGCATCACCTGGAGACATCCTCTTGGTGGAGCAGGTTGACCGTCTCTCCCGCCTTACCGCGCCTGACTGGGAGAGGCTCAAGGCCGAACTCACTGCACGCCGCGTGCGGGTGGTGGCGCTGGACCTACCAACGTCGTGGATGATGGCCACCAACACCACCGACGAATTCACCGGCCGCATGTTCGAAGCCATCAACGGCATGCTCCTGGACATGCTCGCGGCTGTTGCCCGCAAGGACTATGACGACAGGCGCCGCAGACAGGCGCAGGGCCAAGCCAAGGCGAAGGCTGAGGGCCGCTACAAGGGCCGCCCTGAGGACACTGAGCGCAACGACGGCATCGCCCGCTTGCTCGATGCTGGTCAGTCCTGGAGTGCCATCCAGCGGGCCACCGGATGCAGCCGCGCGACCATCGCGAAGATTGCCAAACGCTCAGACCAGGAGGCAGCGGCTTGAGGTGCGCCTGACAGCGCCCTCTTCCTCCCTCGCTCTCGCCCTCCTGCCCCTCGCCTTCCACCTCGTGGCTCATGCCTCCATCACCCCCCCACCCGCACCTCATGGCGGGCATACGGGGGAAATCGCACGGCAGCCAGCAGGCCCTACCCTTCGCGTTTGTGACCCTAATTTTGGTCCGGGGTTACAGACTCACTCACCACCACGGCCTCGACCTCAACTTGGACAGCGGCGGTCCTCTGAGCCTGCCACTCCTCAAGGCGCTTCATGTCGAACGTGCAGACATACCCGAAGGTGCGCTGTGACCAAGTCAATGGCACCATGCGTTTGCTGGGTACATCTCGACTTCTCGCCTCTTCGTTCTGGGCCTGAAGGTCTACAAGTCTTCGGACTGGAGGCTCGTCCTTCTCTATCCGAAGGCGCTCCGTCCGGGCCTTCTTGAGGTTGCCCGGATTTGGGTCCCAGCCTGCAATCTTTGAACTCAGGTCGGTGAACCTCCGCGTCAACGCCTCATGTGCCCGCGCCTTCCTGTCGAACCTGAAGACCGAGTCCAAGGCGGCTGCTGCGGCAACGATGGCGGTGAGGTACTTCGCAATCTCTGTACCATGCGCCAATAGCACAAAGAAGCTCGCGGTCCCCGTCAGCGCAGTGGCAGCCCTCGTGAGGTTGTAGCACCAATCGTAGAAGGACTGCATCTTCGCGTGATAACGGCGGCTACGCTCAACCGAGAAGCAAACGTCGTAGTACCCGTCTTCGGACCAGTCACTCACTCATTGTCGTCCTTACGGGGAGGCTTATTCCAGTCCGTGGTTCGGGTGTTGTTGCCCGGGCCTTCCTTCCGTATCCAGCCGTCTTGTGCCGGACGCGGGCGGTCTTCCTGAGGAGGTCGTGGTGTTGGCCGGGACTGTCCCTGATCGGAATTGCGTTCCTTCGTCATCTCTTCTTTGCAACCTTCCTGCGCGGTGGCTTCATCCAGTCGGTGGACCTTGCAGGGACACGGAGGGCTTTCTTTGCCTTCCTAACGCTCGCGGATTTGGCCTTCTTAGCCTTCTTAGCCTTCGTAGCCTTCTTCGCCATGGTGGCCCTTCGCCCGTTCTCATCAATGCTCTCCGTATGCTGATGTGGCGGTGTCGTTTCAAGGCTCAGTTGTGAGGTGTCCCAAAGAAAACCTGCGGCGCTCACCGTGCCACATGGCGCTCCCCGCCCTGACACTCGACTGGCTCTCCTTCCCGTGCTACACAGCGCTTCAATCGGGCGGTAAAAACTTCAGCTTTTTCAATGTGCTGTGGCTGCGTTCTCAGTTTCCGCTAGGGAGCGCCACAGTCGAATTTGCTCTTTGAAATCACTCAACAATTTGCCTCTGATTGACCCACTTTTTGGAACGGCTGTTCCGGTGGGCCACATTTTGTTTCGGACTGATCTGAGTCCGTTTACAACTGACATCGGACCCATGGGCGCTCTCTCCGCCTCTTTTCTCGTAAACCGCTGAGCGGTTTGCGTTTGGCGATCGAAATCGCTGTCCCTAACGCCTCTCTCTGACGCGAACGGAAATGGTCCGCGAGTTTGGGAATTCTGAGTTGAGCCCTGCTCTAAGGGGGCTGTGAGTTTGACGATTGCCGCCTCACGATCTTCGGCGCCCGTGCGGTAGCCGATGCGAAACGACAGAGCGCTCCGCCGCATGCGGCTGCCAGCACCATGCGGCCGAGCTCGCGGGCGAGCACCAGACCAACTACCGCGAGAATGAGAAGGATGGTTCGCATCATGGCGCGAATCGAATCACGGCCGAGTCAGCGAAGCAAGCTGCATTGCATCTTTTCGTGTGCAAAAGACCGGATAGACGCGAACCGGAGACGTCGCTCGCGCTCACGAAGGTTTCGATAATTGGAGATTAGCGCGACCAACCAGCAACGTGCACCGTCACCTGGATGCTGCCCTTTTATCGCATGATCCTGGTCGCAACTGTCGTTCTTCTCGATAGCTCGCGCGCTTCGACCGATGATCTCATTGGTCAGGCGAGCGTAATCGACGGCGATACGATCGAGATCCACGGCACACATCAGGCTCTGGGGTATCGATGCGCCAGAGAGCACCCAGCTCTGCCGCAACGATGAGAGCGAACTCTACCAGTGCGGCCGTGCGGCGGCCTCGGCTCTCGCTGGGCTGCTTTACGCCATTCGTCGTCCGGTTACGTGTTCTCCAACTGGGCAGGATCGGTACAGCCGCGCGGTAGCCGTCTGCTTCCTCGGAAAGCCAGGACCGGATATCGGGCAATGGCTCGTTGCCAACGGCCACGCGCTCGATTGGCCGCAATTCTCAAAAGGTAAGTACGACGACGTTCAACGGGGAGCCCAGAAGGCCGGCCGCGGAATCCGGGCCGGCAGTTTCGTCGAGCCGTGACAGTATCGAGACTGCATCCGGACCGGCGGAAGGCCGGCGGGCTGCTCTGATGACGCGAGCGCGCATCCCTAACCACTGGCGCAGTCCCATGGAATGTCGCGGCGGGAGCGCTCCTGGAGCACGCGTCGGGCCAAAGGTTCAAAGGCCCCCCAACGCCGTTTGCTGCGCGCGCCCTGAGGTTGCCCGAGCATCTGCGGCGTCGTCAGTGACCTACATAACATCTGGCCGCTGTGTCACCTGCACAGCCCCCGTCGAGCGCATCGGCGGGGGCTTCGTATGAAGAACTCCACCGCATACGCCCACGATGGGCAGTGGGTCGGCTGCGCTCTCAACCACCACGAATCGATAATTTGCGAGGTGCCCGCGCCGCCGTTTTTATGGAGACATGCTCAAGCCTGTCCGCCGTGAGAACCGCACACCGCCCGGTCACCGGCCCATCAAGATTACCTTCGGCGAGATGCGCGAGATGGGCATACGCGGCGTCCTGGTCTAGTGCGCCGATTATCGTTGCGGACACTCGATAGCAATCAGCGCCGAGCGCTGGCCCGACGAACTGCGCCTGTCCGATGTCGAGCCGCGCTTTATTTGCACTGCCTGCGGCCGGCGCGGCGCCGACGTCCGGCCGGACTTCAACTGGAATAAGCCAGTGATCCCCGCTATGGGATACCGATGAAGCTCACCCCCGAACGTCCCTTCGCCAACCCGGAAGCCGCAGTGCGCAAGCTGGTCGAGATGGCCGCCAGCATCGAAGCTATCCAGGATGGCCGGATCCACATCGAGAAAATCCATGCGCCGTTCCTCTACACCTTGAAAGCCAGCGGCCCGGAGTTCGGCGCCGGGATCAAGTTTGCCGTCGAGCGCGGCTGGCTCGAACTGCACGAGAGCGGTACATACGTGTGGCTGAATCGAACTGAAAGCGGGCTGCAAGTCGATTAGGACAACTCTATGCCAGTGTACTCACGTCCCTTTTCTGAAACAAAATCCCGGATAGCTCTGCAGCATGATGGAGTGCTGCGACGGTTCTTTTCCTACTGGGTTGCGGTCCGCAGCGATGGATCGCTCTACCTCGTGTTCGACAGGAAGGGCACAACAGACAATTTGAGCTGGAAGGGGGGGCCCGATGGCTGCTCAAGCAAGACGTTGTCGACGGGCCACACCAAGGGCTTCCGCCTAAGCTACCATACAACCGGCACGCTAAACCCTCACGGACTAGACGGCGACCCGACCTACTTTGAACCCCTATTCGGGATAACCAGACTTAATGCGCTAGTCGCGCTCTCGATTCCATCCGCCGATCGCTTAGACGTCTACGATTCCAAGTCGCCCCCTCAGCACATCATCGACGTGCCGAACTCCATGAGGCTCAACTTTTGCCTAGCGGTCGCTCCGGCACATTACGACAATCCAAATCTGACGATTTTGGCCGATAATTTTGGCGGCATGTTCTCTCTTCAGGTCTTGCGCGAGGACTTACCGGAAGGGTTCATTACCCCCGATCTTGCAGAGCATTTTGTGTTTGCGAAGTCCATTTCTGGACATCACGAAACACAACAGGTTCGAAAAGATGAGGCGTTCATAAGGTTTCACCAGACCATCCACGGCCAGCGAGAAATGATAATCTATGGCCCGAACGGAGAAGGCATTTACCTGATGATCTTCTCCGAGCCGATGAGAATCACTCCCGTGGCAACAATAATTCCGCAGCTCTCCAATGCGGCCGCGGAGGTCATCGAAGCCTCGAATGCTTGGCTCAAATATCGGATCAGACAGGGAAGCAGGATCGCTAAGGAACCTACCTTGATCGAGGCAACCCTCAACGCTCGTATGTGACATCCGGCTCGAGCCCCGCGCCAAGATCAGCCCTGGTCGCATGTCGGTTGGCCCCTAGTCTGTCCAGAGCGCGCCGGCCCGAGGGTGTTTGCCTTGGTTGGCTATTCATGCTCGGACCAATCACTTTCAACGACGACCCAATAGGTCGCCATCTCGCGCAGGCTTTCGATAATCGGACGTTATCGCGACAAAGACGGGGGACCGAAGCCCCGCGCTGGTTGTGTCACCCAGCTCAGCTGGCAGGCGGCCGGCCTTCATCAGCCGGCAGCAGCTGTCACGCCCGCAAGCCGGCGATCTCGCCGTCCTCAGCGGCCCGATGTTGTGGTGGCTGATATTGACGACGCGGGGACCTGAGTGGTCATGACAGAGGCTCCAAAACGGTTTTTCTGCGAGAACTGGTACCCAGCAGCAGAAAAGCCGCCCGGAGGGGCGGCTTTGTTTCTAGACGGATACAATTTCCCCGTGTATGCAGCTTGCGATTGACAAAGCGCGAGGTGTCTACGTGAAGATTAGCCGCAAATCTTTGTTCGTGTCAGGAATTTTGGCCGTCATCCTCGCAGCGCTCGTGGTTTTTTCCGATCCGTCAATCTCGGCTAAATTCCACTACACCGTGTTCTGATGCGTCTTGCACGCACGCTTCTATTGCAGTTCGCGTTCCTCGCCGTTGCGATCGAGGCGATGTTCTTCCTTTTTGCAGTCGTCTCCATGCATCGCGGCAACCCCTACCGACTTTACGATCCTGCGCGCCTTCTAGCTGCGATCGAGGCCAACCTGCCAACGGAGCGAAGTGCATCTCCGATCGGCTGGGGCAATGAACTCGCCCGCCCTCACCCGCCCCTCTCGATGCCTTTGTGTGGCTCCGCCTGGGGCGGATCGTTTACCTTCTCGGATGACGTCGCGGATAAGGATGCATGGCCGCATCTACTCTCGCTTCACCTTGGCTGCCAGATCGAGAACTTCGGCTCCGATGGCTATGGGCTCGACCAGACTGCATTGATGATCGAGCACAAGACCCCAGCCAACTCGCTTCTTATCGTGGGCCTAAACTGGCCGATGCTGCAGCTCGATGCGCTGACATCGTGGACTTTCATCGATCTGACTGATGATCATGCCCCGCGCGCCCGCGTCACCAAGCCGATCTTCGAACGCCGCGGGAGCGGTTTGACCCTAATCCCGCGTCCCACTTCAACAGTCGAAGCAATCACCGCTTATTACGCCCGAGATGCCGCGACCGCCGACTGGACCCCTCTTACCTTTCCGTATTCGCTCGCGGCGATCAAAGCGATCTGGCGGCATTTCAACGTTCCGGAATTCACCAACAACGGCCCGCTATCGAATACCCCGATTTCGCGTGACCTGCACGCACGAGGCTCAGCGTTGATAGCGCGCATGGCTGATTTGGCGCACACCCACAACGATCGTCTTGCAACCGTTCTGCTCCCTCCGGCCGACATCCGCATTCCGGCATCGCAGATGTACCGGCAGATGCTTGCCGCGCTTCCGTCTGGTACATGCGTGATCGATCCCAGCGATGAGATCAACACGCTGGCTGCCCGCGAGCCGATCGGCACAGCCAGCGGTCATTTTACGGCCGGCGCTAATGCCGCCATCGCGCGCGCCGTGGCCCAAGGCCTTGCCCGCTGTGGATTCACCTCATGACGGGCCGTCACGTTCCAGCGCTGGACCTGCTCCGCGGGATTGCTGCCTTCTCCGTCGTCATCCCGCATTTCTTCATGGCGATCGGCATCGGTACGCACGCGGCGGAAAGCGTCTCGATCCTTGGCGTCGAAGTCTTCTTCGTCCTCTCAGGCTTCGTGCTGGCCCCGCAGATCCTGCTCGTCACCGTCGAGCGGCCACGCGCCGCGAACCTCGGCATCTTCTGGGTCCGGCGCTGGATGCGCACCATGCCGCCCTACCTCATTGCCCTTGTCCTGACCTCGCTCAGTGCCCATGAGCTGCGCTCAGCCGACTTTGTCCGTTACCTGTTCTACGTTCAGAACTTCGCCCGCCAGGCGAACACAAACGACTACTTCACGATCGCCTGGAGCCTGTCGGTCGAGGAGTGGTTCTATCTCCTCTGCCCTATCTTCTGCCTTGCGCTCGCGCCCCTTCTTCCAACCCGGCACCGCGCCGGCATTGCTGCGTTCGGCTTTATCCTGATCGTCACGCTCCTGCGCTTCACCTTCGGCGATAGTGCCGATTGGGGCGCTGGTACCCGCCGTATCGTGCTCTTCCGCATGGACGCGATAGCTTATGGCTTTGCCATGCACCTTGCCTGCACGCGGACAACACTGCTCAAGCGCGTATCTACTAGGGGCGCCGTGGTCGCGCTAGCTGCGCTTACCCTTGTCGCGTCTATCCTGACGGCGCTGATGCCGACCGAGCACCGTATCATTGAGGCGACATTCCCGTTCTACGCCCCTCTGTTCGGCGCTGGCGCGATCCTCGCGGCGCTGAAGCTCGATGCAGCGCTATCGGCGTTTCGCCCCTTGGTGCGGATTACAACCTGGCTGGGCCGCATCTCCTACTCGACGTACCTGTTTCACCTCCTGGTGCTTGCAGCCTTCCTGCCGCTCGCAGGAGGCATGTCAATCGCGGCCGCGCTGCCGGCGTTCCTTGCCCTGGTCGCCAGCATCGCGAGCCTGATCTACACAGGCGTCGAGGCACCGATCCTGAATGCGCGGCCGCGTTTCACTGCGGATACAGTCCGCACTTCAGCCGCATCTGCGGCAGTTCCAGCGGCAGACCACGCTGGGCGAACAGCGCTGTAACGTTGCTAGACTGAGCGCCAATCCTACATAGTTGTCCAAGCCACGACGTTGCCTGTCGTTATGGTACCGGCATTATTGAGAGTATTGGTGCAGCCGTTCGGCTGGATAGATCCGACGAGGATGTTCCCGGTCTGAGATCCAGCCTGTCGGACGACGACAGAGTTGCAGCCTCCGGCCGTTACACCGCCAGTTATGCCGCTGATCTTGGTCATGGCGCCCGTACCGGCTGCATAGTTTATGTGGATGGGAAAATTGAATTCCTTCTACGTGGCCGTTCTCAATGACTGTCATCGAAGTCGATGAGACAGGACCATTGAGCAAGATCGCATCCACCGCTCGTCATGCCGAAGCTTTCGACAATGAACTCACGGATAGTTTGGACTGCTGCGCTATAAGCCAGAATAACACCGGGATTGGTCGAACGAGCGTTGAGCGAGCAGAATAGACCAACCATGGTGAAGTCGGATGCGCCGCCATAGCCCGTGTCAGTAACAACACATGCCCGCAAGTAAGTGTAGACCGCGGCATTCAGTACCGCGATGCCCTGCTGCTGGCACTTGCTGTAGATCATCGAGATGCCGGCGTTCGCGGACGCGAGCGCCCCGTACAGCAGCATCTCTCGAACGTTGGTGTAGAAGCGCGCGAAGTGGAGGTTCGGATCTCCCAGTGTGATGAACCGTTGACCGGCAGAGTCGGTATCGCACTGCTTCAGAACGGCATTGCCCTTCCCGGCACCACTAAGAGAGACCGAACCGTAGACAGTCAGGCCGCCGCAGACCTTGGCGGCGGGCGCCGCCAGGAATGAAAACGATGTTGCCGTTGTAACCGCCTGCGTCGATGTTGAGGGTGCCGCGATGCGAGGCAAAGTTGATCGCGCGCTGGATGGCTGCCGCGTCATCCGTAGCCGCGCCAAGATTGCCGTTGTAGTCGAGTTTCGCGCCGACCTGGCGCACGTTCACGACGCTATTGGACACATATTGGAATTTGTTGCCCGCGCTGTCAGTGAACGACCCGGCTGCGGTGGTGACCGCCGCAACCGTCACGGTCGGTTGCACCGAGCAAGTGACGGAAGCCCCGAAGCCAGCGGACGACGGAATCGTCAGGGTATCGCCGATGACATAAACATTTCCACCAGGGCCACTAATGGCAAAGCCCGTCATTACGTTGCCGGCAATCGTGACAGTGCCGTAGAGACCCGTCCCCGAACCGCCTGTCAGGAAAACGCCGCTATATGTTCCGTTGGTGCAGCCTGACCCGGCACCAGCAGTGGGGGCGGACGTCACAAAGCTGTCAGTGAAGTTGCCTCCACCCAGTCTCTGGAACGTCGCGCCGCCCCCATCGCCAGGCTGCGCATATCCCTGCGTGGTGATTGCGTAAAAGGCCGACAGATGCAACGCCGCCGCAGTCGCGCGGCTCGGCAGAACCGGATTCAATCCGCACTGCCGGCCGTTCCGCTCACCCACTTCGTGATCTGATAGGACAGCGTGCACGCCGTCAGCGCAATGTCGGAGGTCGCAGATCCGTTTAGCGAGCCCTTGAAGGTGTTGGCCGTTCCCGTCGCAAGCTTGGCGTTGGTGACGTTGCTGTCCGCGATCTTCCCGGTCGTCACCGCATTGGGCTGGATGGTGACGACGCCCGTGCCGGTATTGATCGTCGCATCGCCCGAGGCCGTGAAGCCGCCGAACGCGCCGTTGTTGTTGTACTGGATCTGGCCGTTGGTGCCGCCGGCGGCCTGGCCGATCTCCTGCCGCACGAACTTGGTGGAGGCCGCGCGTCCATCGCTGGTGCCATGGGGCGCGGTCGGCACGATGCAGTTCGGATTCTTGTCTCCGCGCCCTTGAGCGTGGACCTCCAGCGAGAAACCGCTGGCCAGCGCCGCCGCGAGAACAATCGCTACGATCAGCCGCCGAACGCGCCGTCGACGGCAGGGCCCGGAAACAGTGGAAAAGTCTGCTGGCTCATGGGCAGGATCGGCACACCGTGGCCCACTGGGTGTCATTCGGCCTGCAATGACCCCCGGCGCATTGCCTCATCGAGAATGTTACCGGAGGATTCCGCGCCGATGACTGGGCGCATTGCCTCATCGAGAATGTTACCGGAGGATTCCGCGCCGATGACTGGGGCAGCGTCACCGAATCAGGTCGGTGGCGCCAATGGCAAGCGGGATCAGCATGGGCGCACGGCGCGAGGTTTTGGCGGCGGTGGCGAAGCGTTACCGTGCGGCAGGGCGAGTTGAGAAGGGACGCATCCTTGATGAGTTGACGGCAACGACGGGTTGGCATCGCAAGCACGCGGTGCGAGCACTGTCGCTTGCAAGGGATCCAACCAGACCGCCATCGAAAGAGGAAGTCACCGGCGCAACCGAACCAGCGAGAAGTCGGCGGCGCAGATACGCCAGTGTGCGCGACGCGCCGGTCGCGCTGTGGGGAGCCTCGGATCGCGTCTGCGGCAAACGCCTCGTATCGATGATCCCAGCGCTGTTGCCTGCACTCGAGCGGCATGGTC
>NZ_JBANAZ010000069.1:0-50450 GCF_059803455.1 Bradyrhizobium sp. UFLA05-108
ATGTCGCAGCCCGGCCGAACAAGGAGATGGCCAATAACGAAAGCGCTTGACACCAATCGCCCCATACAAGTCCTTTGGTCCATAGCGTCGGTCAGCAAGTGTCCGCTTTAGCGCCGCTTTGGGGTATTAAGCGGACGGTCACGGTAGAACCGTGATCACGAGGACCCTGCGACAAGGGCCGCATGCGAGCGAGTGCTTCGCGAACGGGTATGGTCATCGCATGATGACTGCCGCCGGCGACCTCCGGCAAGCTCGCGAGCTGGCACTGCTGATCTGCGATGGCGACAAAGCACTCGAGACCTTCCTCGCGCATTGCGATGTCGCCGCGCGTAATCCGGTGGTGCCCCTATGACGACCTTGTGCTGTCCGCGGTGCTGAGGATCAGGCGCACGCCGGACGGCGTCGACATCGATCGGATCACTATGGACGTGAGACGCGCAAGACGTTGGCGATCGAGCGCCCGCGGCGGGCCGAGTGGCGCAAGGCCGAGTTCACGGCGAAGCGCTTGCCACCTTCGAGCTTCATAATGATTGCCTCTCAACCCATCCGCTATTTCGCGGCCTGTTTGCTCGGGTCATCGGCCGGATTGGCATAGGTGATAGCGAACGGCCCGGGCCCGGCGATCTGTACCACGGTGTCTTCTGTCGTCCAGGCATAGTGGTTCATGCCTGCTGGCATTTCGGCAAAGGCTCCAGCCTTAAGGGACTGCCCCTTGTCCACATCGAGCTTGTCGCCGAGACCGACACGGAAGTCGCCGGAGATCACCGTCACGAACTCGTCGGTGGGATGGTTATGGGCCGGGACTTTGTAGTTGGCCGGCATCTTTAGCCGCATCGTGAACAGCCCCTCCTTGCTGGGGTCACCAGCTATGACGGCGAGCTGCGCGCCGGGTGGGATGGTCGGTGGAACGGGACCCCACTTAATGTCTTCAACATTGACCGGAGGCTTCATTTGCATCTCAGCGGCCTGCAGTGCCGCCTTCGGCAGGAGTTGCGCTGCTGCTAGGACAGCAAGGCCAGAAGCAACAGCAAATAGTACGATTGGTCGCCTCATTTCCTTTCCCTCCTTGGCTTAGATCTCTCTTCACTCACCACAAGCTGGTCACACAAAGAAGAAGTCGCTGCCATGCAACCGTGAAGGCGTGACGATCCGGCGATTGATTGCCGGCGAACGGATCGTCGATGGTGGTGCATGAATAAGTTGCTATGTCGAACCTCCCGATTTGAGACCGGACATTGCAGGGCAGGAATTACAACGGTCTTCCAACTGATCTCTCTAAAATACGAAGCGTGTGCGGGCACGACGAGATCGTGCTCGGCAAGGCCCTAAGGCTGCCCATTGAATATAATTGCGTACGCCTGCCGCGCAGCTCAGACTTAGACCCCTAGGGGGCAGCTCTCTGAGGCTCCAATTCGAGCATACGCTCAACAGCAAGTAGCGCAAGTGGATGGGCCATGACATTATCGGCCCAGGCCCGCTAGACTCTGGAGCGGGCTGCCAGGGTAGCCCCGCGCTGCGCGACGGAGGGCAGCGCTTGTGCGTTTCATAGGTCGCCCGCCGGGTAGGTAGCCCCGGCAGCAAAAGCGCTTCCCGTGCCTCCGTGGACTGCACGGCTCTCGCAGCTTCGTGATCACGCCGATGCGTTCGAGCAACGTTCGTCGTAGTACAATGACCTTTCCCCAAAGAGGAGCCCGGCCATGAGGAAGATCGTGATCGCTACGACCTTTGCTGCCGTTACTCTTACCGCCTATCCGGCGGCCGCATGCGACTGGAACCGTCAGGCAAGCGCTAAAGATCCCGTTGTCGCCGCCACCGCCCCTTCCACAACTGTTGGACAGGCCTCACAAAGCGCGGCGGCCCAGCCCGCGAGCGTTGCTTCTGATGAGGGCAATCGCAAATCCCTCCAAGAATCTGCGCCGGTTGTTTTGATCACTGACCGTCACTAGGCGCGCCTGCGACCCTCTCGACGACGGTGCGGTCGACGAGCGATCAACTGGACCTGCGGTCGCCGGCTGCGTGATGTTCGTCGCCGGCAGTCCGATCATCAGCCTCGTCGGAAGGGCTGACACTGCAATTCGCCTGTGCGACTTCAGGGCTGCTGGTCTGAATCAGGAAAAGCTGCTTCCGCATCTCAGAAAGGCGCGCACGGCAAAACTCACGGTATAGAAAATCGAAAATGGCGGGCATGATCGAGCCCTCCGTCGCTCGAGTAGGCACCGCACCACCACGACCATGGCGCGCGCTGTGAACTAGATCACAGGCAGGCACCTGTATTCCGGGCTGTTCTGGTCACTTGTGCGTGCGAGGTAGTCGCGCTGCACCGCGAGTTTTTAGGTGCGAGGGCAGCTCTTCTTCTCCTTGGTTCGGCCCAGCATGCTCAGCGACCTCGCTAAGGGTCCAACTGTGGACCTTGCGCGCGGAACGACGTCGCAGAGTTACCCGAGGTCGCCGCCGGCGACTGGCAAGATATTGCCTGTGACATAACTTGCTTCATCCGACGCCAAGAACAGGATTGGCGCGACCTGCTCGGCGACCGAGCCGTATCGCCCGAGGAAGCTAGATTTCTTAACCTGCTTGACGACCTCGTTCATCCATTCCTTTTCCTCAACCGTGTCGCCCTCGGCGTTGCGCGGCACTCGCCTCGGCGGCGCCTCTGTGCCGCCGGGAGCCGTCGCGACAACGCGTATGTTGTCCGATGCGTACTCCATCGCCAGGCTTTGAGTGATCGCGTTGATTCCTCCCTTTGCAGCCGAGTATGGCACCCGGTGAATGCCGCGCGTCGCGTTCGATGAGACGTTCACTATCGTACCCCTGCCTCGCCGGGTGAGGTACGGAATCACGGCGTGACAACACCACAAGGTGGGCATTAACGAGCGCCGAATCTCCGCCTCGATCTGCTGCGGCTCGAACCGATGGTATGGTCGCATCCGGATTGCGCCGCCGACGTTGTTGATGAGGATGTCGATTGCGCCGAAATGTCTGATGGCCTCGGCCATGGCGGCTTCAGCACCCTCGTGGGTTTCGAGATCGCATACGAAGCCGCGGCCTCCGACACCTGCTTCCGAGGCGACATCATCGACGAAGTCCGCACGATCGACGAACAGGACGTTGCCGCCCTCGGCCGCGGCCCGCAGCGCCACGGCGCGCCCGATCCCCTGAGCGGCACCGGTCACGACCAGCGTCTTTCCGGCAAAGCGACCTTCGAAGATCATGCTGCCACCGCTTCGGTCG
Organism: Bradyrhizobium sp. UFLA05-108; assembly: GCF_059803455.1. Lineage (NCBI taxonomy): Bacteria > Pseudomonadati > Pseudomonadota > Alphaproteobacteria > Hyphomicrobiales > Nitrobacteraceae > Bradyrhizobium > Bradyrhizobium sp. UFLA05-108. Next base: position 3,232 of record NZ_JBANAZ010000069.1, read on the forward strand.
CGGAAAACTTCTCGTAGAAGAAATGCGAGGGGCTAACCCTCTTTTCCGTGAAGAACACCCGCACCGTCTCCACCATCGGCGGCGGACCGCACAGATAGACGTCGCAGTCACCGTCGTTGAGATGCTCGTCCGCGAGATGCGCCGTGACATATCCCTTCAGCGGATGGGCGCTATCCGGGTTGGCGACGCAGGTCGCCCAGGTGAGCGTCGGCAGCCGCCTGGCCAGCGCTTCGATCCGATCGATCTCGACCAGATCGCCATCATTGGTGACGCCATAGATCAGATGCACGGGCTGGTCGGTGCCTTGGTCGGCGAGGACCTCGAGCATCGACAGGATCGGCGCGAGGCCCGTGCCGCCGGCGAGCATCACGACCGGACGGTCGACCGCTCGCAGGAAGAAGCTTCCTTGCGGACCGACAAACGTCATCCTGGTACCGACCCTGGCCTCGCTCGCGAGCCAGCCGCTCATCAGACCGCCCGGCACGTTGCGGATCAGGAAGCTCGCTTCACTCGCCCCCACCTTCGAACTGAACGAGTAGGAACGATGCTCGCTCGTCCCGGGCACCGTGAGGTTCACGTACTGGCCAGGCAGGTATCCCAACGCGTCCGGTCTGTCGAGCTTGAGCTTGAGGATGATCGTGCTGTCCGAGACGAGTTCGACGGAGCTCACCTCGGCGCCATGTTCAGCGGGCCTTACCTTGCAGGCCGTGGACGGAACCGGCACGGCGATAACGCAATCCGAGGACGGCACCATCTGGCAGGTCAGCACCAGTCCCTCCTCGGCCTCGGCTCCGCTCAGCGCGTCGTCGAGATATTCGTCGCCGAGATCGTATTCACCCTGCTCGCAGCGGCATTTGCAGGTGCCGCAAACGCCATCCGAACAGTCCATCGGCAGGTTGATCTTATTGCGATAGGCCGCGTCCAAGACCTTCTCGCCCTTGTTGCAGTCGATGAAACGGGTGGCCCCGTCCTCGAAATTGAGTGCTACGCGATAAGTCATGTCTTACTCTCCCGCGATCCCAACGAGCAGCGTCAGATGTGATAGATGTCGATGACCTGGTGGATGTAGTCGCTCTTGAGCACGACCTTCTTGGCCAGGATCCGCGGTTCCTCACCGCGCGTATCCAGCGTGTAGAAAGCGGCACCGAAGAAGCTGTCGGTCTTCTTGTAGCGGTGGCTGAGCGTGTGCCAGTTGAAGCGCAGGTCGAGCTCGCCGTCGCGTTCCGCCACGATTTCGACATTCGAGACATTGTGGCTGGTACGCGGCTCCGGCGTGCTCGCGCCGGACCGCTCGGTCTTGATGCGGAAGACGCGGTCTTCCAGACCCTCCCGGTTTGGATAGTAGATCAGCGAGATATGCTGCTGCGGGTCCTCGACGACTTGGTCGTCGTCGTCCCACGCCGGCATCCAGAAACTGGCCTTGGGCGAATAGAGCTTGATCCATTCGTCCCACTGCCGGTCGTCCAGCAGCCGCGCCTCGCGGAACAGGAAGGAGCGGACATGTTCGAGATCGAATTTACCGGTGGACACGAGCGTGCTGGCGGTTGCGATGCTCATGCTGCCTCTCCCCGCAACGCAACGACGCCGCCTGTCGCTTCGCCGCCATTTCGCAGGATCGCCTGGCGCAGCGACTTGGCCCAGAACTCATGCTGGCGCACGAACAGGCCTTCGTCCTCGCTGCGTTCGCCGCTCAGCAGCGGCTCGAGGCCGATCGCCCTGGCGTTCTCATCCGGGCCGTCGATCCAATGGACGGCGCCCCGACTGAGGTCATTCCAGAGTTCGCCGGCGCCGACATAGGCGGTCTGACAAGCACGGAATTCTTCCAAATCGTCCGGCGTGCCCATGCCGGAGACGTTGAAGAAGTCCTCGTATTGCCGGATGCGGGTCGCGCGTTCCTTCGCGTCCTCTCCTTTGGGCGCGAAGCAGTAGATGGTCACCTCGGTCTCGTCGACGCTGATCGGCCGCACCACGCGGATCTGCGTCGAGAACTGATCCATGAGGTAGACGTTCGGATAGATTCCGAGATTGCGGGTCTGGCCGATGATGAAGCCGGCGCGATCTTTGCCGAGACGCGCTTCGAGCTCGTCCTTGTGATTGAAGACGGGCCGGACTTCGGGATTGAGCAGATTGGTCCAGAGCAGGATGTGTCCGTTCTCGAAGCCGTAGACGCCGCCTACGCTCTTGGACCAGCCGTTGGCGTCGACCGTCTTGGTGCCCTCGTTCTCGTAGTTGCGATGGCCCATAGTCGCCGAGTAATTCCAGTGCACGGAGCTGACGTGATATCCGTCAGCGCCGTTCTCCATCTGGAGCTTCCAATTGCCGTCGTAGATGTAGGAGGAATTGCCGCGCAGCACCTCGATGCCGTTGGGCGCCCCGTCGGCGATCTGGTCGATCACGGCTTTCGCGCCGCCGAGATGCTCCTCGAGGGAAACGACGTCCGGATTGAGGCTGCCGAACAGGAAGCCGCGATAACTCTCGAAGCGCGGAACCTTAGCCAGGTCGTGCGAGCCGTGGGTGTTGAACGAGGCCGGGTAGTCGCCGGTCTTGCCGTCCTTAACCTTGAGGAGCTTGCCTGAATTGCTGAAGGTCCAACCGTGGAATGGGCAGGTGAAGCTGCCCTTATTGCCGTGCTTTCGCCGGCAGAGCATCGCACCGCGATGGGCGCAGGCGTTGATCATCGCATGCAGTTCACCTGCCTTGTCGCGGGTGATCATGATCGGCTTGCGGCCGATCCAGGCACTGAAATAGTCGTTGTTCTCGGGGATCTGGCTCTCATGCGCCAGGAACACCCAGTTGCCTTCGAAGATGTGCCGCATCTCGAGCTCGTACATCTCGACATCGGTGAAGATGTCGCGGCGGCACCGGAACAGCCCGCTCGTCTTGTCTTCGACCACCGCGCCGTCGATGCGCTCCAACAGTGTCGTCATCGTTTCCTCTCCTCTTCCCATTCGTTGCCGCGTCGGGTCGCTGGCGAGACTCAAGCCGCCTCGGCGCGCTGTCGGCTGGAAAAGTGCTCGTCGGCACCGTCAGCGGCGCGCTGGAGCTGGAAGTCGAAATTGATGTAGGCGCTGTCGCCCTGACGCTGCGGGACCGGCAGCAGACCATCGCGTGTGGCGAAGGCGAAGTCGTCGGCGGCATGCGGGTCGTCGCCGAAGTTGATCTGCGTCGTCAGCTTCCGGTAACCGGGCGCTTCGATGAAGAAGTGGACGTGCGCCGGGCGATGACCGTGACGACCGATCGCCTTCATCAGCGTGTCGGTGGCGCCGCCGGGCGGCACGGAATAGCCGTTCGGCATCTTCGAGTGGAACGAGTATTTTCCGTCGGCGCCGAGCTTGATGCGTGCGCGATTGTTGAACGGCGTCTGTTCACGGGTCGGATCGAAATGCGAATACCAGCCCTGTGAGTTGGCATGCCAGACGTGCAGGATCGCATCCTTGACCGGCTCACCGTCCGGGCCAGTGACGCGGCCTCTCATGTAGAGGCTGCCGGTCGCGTCCGGATCTTTCGTCAGATTGACATCGCCCTCCTCGAGCGGCGCACCCGCCACGTAAAGCGGTCCCTCGATGGTACGCGGCGTGCCGCCCGTGCGGCCAGCCTCCGCGTCCTTTGCATCCATGAACAGATCCAGGAAGTGCTCAAGTCCCGTGCCGGGCACCAGCAACCCGAACTCCGGCGCGCCCTTCTGCAGGAAGTTGATGGCGCCCCAGAATTCGTCCTCGCTGATGTCGTGCCGGACGATGATCTTCGCACTGGCCTCGACGATGTCGCGGACGATTGCCTTCAGACGGGAATCCCCGCTCGGCTGATTGAAGCCCGCAGCCCTGTCGAGCAATGCCTGGACGTTCGCAGTCTTCACGAAGCTCGTATCCATGTCGTCTCTCCCTTGGTTTTAGGTCCGGCATGCGGACGTTCGTCGTTCGTAATGTTTCAGCGCTCGTCGTCGTGGATTGAAGATGGATGTCTACAGAGCGGTGTCACCTTCATCTCCATGAAGGTATAAAGCGGCAGGCTCGTCAGGATGTCGTGAAGCTCCGCGTTGCTTTCGACATCGAAGATGCTGACGTTCGCGTAGTGGCCGACGACGCGCCAGATGTGACGCCACTTGCCAGCGCGCTGCAGCTCCTGAAACCGCTCCTTCTCGCGCGCCTTGAGGCGGTCGGCTTCCTGCCGGTCGAAGTCCAGCGGGATACGGACGTTCATCTCGACCATGGTGAGCATGCATCACGCTCCCTTTGACGCGACGACGTGCAATGTCGGCGCGGTGCGATCACGGCGAAACCGGGCAATCTTGTCCTCGTCGAGCGTCACGCCGAGACCGGGGCCTGTCGGCACGCCCAGCGAGAAATCGGCGTAGTCGAGCGGCTCGGCCAAAATCTCCTCCGTGAGCAGCAGCGGACCGAACAGTTCGGTGCCCCAGGCGAGCTTAGGGAACGTCGCGAAGAGATGGGCAGAGGCTGCGGTGCCAACACCGGCCTCGAGCATCGTGCCACCGTAGAGACCGATCCCCGAAGCATCGGCGATGGCTGCGACGTCGCGGCCGGCATGTAGCCCGCCTGACTGGGCGATCTTCACGGCGAAGACGCGGGCGGCGGCGCTGGCGGCAATACGGAACGCGTCGCGGGGACCGTGCAGCGCTTCGTCGGCCATCAGGGGGATTCCGTGCCGTGCGGACAGGCGCGACATGATGGCGATCGCGTCGCGGGCGACCGGCTGCTCGACCAGGTCGCAGCCGGCGTCTTCCAGCATCTTCATGCCGGCATCGGCCTGTGCCTCGTCCCAGCCCTGATTGACGTCGACGCGGACGCTGCCGCGGCTTCCGATAGCCTTTTTGATCGCCGCAACATGAGCGACATCGTCGGCCACGCTGCGCTTGCCGATCTTCAGCTTGAAGATCGAATGCCGCCTGGCCTCGAGCATGGCCTCGGCTTCCTCGATGTCGCGCGCAGTATTTCCACTCGCGAGCGTCCAGGCCACCGCCAGGCGGTCGCGTACGCGTCCCCCGCCGATCAGTTCGGAGACGGGCACGCCGAGACGCTTGCCGGCGGCATCAAGCAGCGCGGTCTCGATCGCGCATTTGGCGATATGGTTGCCGACGACGTTGCGACCGATCTTCGCCATTGTCTCGGCGACGCGGGACACTTCACAGGTCTTCAGGACCGGCGCGATATAGGTATCGATTGCGAGCTTGATGCCTTCAGGGCTTTCTTCGCCGTAGCTCAGACCACCGATCGTGGTCCCCTCGCCGATCCCGATGACACCGTCTGAGCAGGTGATCCGGACCAGAACGACGGCCTGGCTGCGCATCGTGGCCATCGCCAGGACGTGAGGCCTGATCGTGGGCACATCGACGATAAAGGTATCGACCTGGGCAGCTTTGCTCGTCACCGGCGCGTCCTCGAATTCGCATTTCGTGGCCGAAAACTAGATATATGCGGCATCGATGGCAAAGACCGATTGGGTCCAATATTATACCTATGAGGTATACGCTTCAGATGGGACAATGGTCAGCTCTGCTTTTCCGCACGCGCAACGACGAGTATCGGTGCGTCGTCCGCCGCCAGGAACCTTGGATAATCGCCCCGCCGATCGGCCGCCTTCTCGAAAAACAAGGCGACCGTCTCGCTGGAGCCAACGGCTGACGGTCGCTTTCTTTCTCCAGGTCAGGTGTCCCAACGAGCACTCGATTGACCCGACCAGCGATTGTTAGCCCGTTGAGACATGTTAACCACTGTTCTGATTGTCGGCCCTGGAGCCGTCGTCAATCGCGATCGTGCTTCTATCTTCAGGTCAGAGGTGACTCGCAGAGTTCGAGCCGCGTCGAATTCACCGCGCGCAGTCTCGCGGTTAAGTACTTGGAACCGAATCGGCTTTCAGACCCTCACGCCGATCTACAGATTCTGGGCGTTGGCCGCTCCAATTGCGGCTCGATCCACAGACGCGAAGCTTCGGATTTCCTTGAGTATGGCGCAGGCGCAGTGGCCGCACTTCGCCGTGCAGCCGAGCAAGGCGTAAACGCGACTGACCCGCGGGCATGGCGCGACGCTTGCGATCGCGGATCTAATCTCGACCTCGCTGAGGACGTTGCAACTGCAAACGATCACGGCGCACTCCTGACTGAAGAAGCTGCTAGGACCGCAATGGGAGGCAATCCCAGCGAGCCTGCCGCCGCTACGATGGTGAATGAAGCGAGACCACCCTAGGGCGTAACATCCGATCGAAACAGGACCGCCTCAGTCTATGTTCATACCTGCGGGGTATGGTGCACACCGAATTCCCCCTGCTCATTGTGGCGCCGGGAATGACGCGCCTCGTTTCCGCGAGCGGGAGGGTTTGCCCGGATCAGCTTGAAGCGAAGGATTGATTGTGTCTATTTCAATACTCGAGAGGTATGGACGCGATTGGAGGGCTGCTCCCATGGAACTCCGTCACCTGCGCTACTTCACCACCGTGGCAGCGGAGGGCTCCTTCAGTCGCGCCGCTGAGAAACTCCACATCGCGCAACCACCGTTGAGCCGCCAAGTGCAGCAGCTCGAGGACGAATTGGGCGTGCGCCTGCTCGATCGTGGCCGACCGCTTACGTTGACAGAGCCCGGACGATATCTGTTCGAACAGGGACGTCAGATCCTGCAGCGCATTGACGAGATGCGTGCGATGACCAAGCGGATCGCCAAAGGCACGGTATTGCAGTTCAACATCGGCTTTGTCGCATCCACCCTCTACGACGCTCTTCCGGAACTGATCCGCCGCTTCCGCATCATCCTGCCCGGCGCAGAGGTCAATCTTCTGGAGATGACGACGCTCGAGCAGGTCGCAGCATTGAAGGACGGTCGTATCGATGTAGGTTTCGGCCGACTGAGATTCGACGATGAGGCGATCGTCCGTAGCGTCATCCGTGAAGAACGCGTCTGCCTTGTGGTACCACGCCGGCACAAATTGGCGGCCAAGAAGGGGAGGTTACGACTGCGCGCAACCGCTGACGAACCGCTCATCGTCTATCCCAAGTCGCCGCGGCCAAGCTACGCCGATCAGGTTCTTTCATTCTACCGCGATGCAGGTATTGAGCCGAGGGTCGCGATGGAGGCGAAGGAGTTGCAGACCGCGCTCGGTCTTGTCGCCTCTGGTGGCGGCGTCTGCATCGTGCCTGCCTCCGTGAGGCGCTTCGGGCGCGACGACGTATGCTTTATCGACCTCGATGAGCCGAAGATGATTTCGCCGATCATCATGAGTTATCGCAAGAATGACGCGTCGATGCTGCTCACGCAATTGATCAAGCTGGTTCGCGAATTCGACAAATGGGATGCATCTACCGGTCACCCTGCGTCCGGCTCGTCTGATTGATCGCAACGCCGCGCCTACGCCGAGGGTTCAAGCTCGACGCAGATATCATTCATTGCCAGATACAGCTCTCAAGGCGCGGCGCAACGAAAATGGTACCGCTCAAGAGTATCGGTATCGTGGCAAGCAGCAACTTCGTATAGTCATTCTGTTGCCTGGCCTAAATGGCTTCTGCCGTGCCTTCCTCTGTGATCCGTCCAAGGTGCATGATCACCAGCAGAAGTCCAAGGCTGGGATGACATCGGTGTATGGCGCAATAGTCTAGTAATTGCTCGCCGATAGCTCGTTCGGAATGCCGTCGATCGGGCATTCTTCGGTGCCAACGGTTGGACGAGTCATCGCCTCGACCATCTCGCGCGTCCCTTCCGGATCAGCGATCCAGTTCTTGTAGAACTCATAGGGGCAGGCGGCCACGCCGCGCGGGCCTTCGCCGGAATTGATCATGCCAGTGTAGCCGCGATGCAGCAGCTTGAAGAGATGGTTCTGCGACTGGTTGTTGCGGCGCGCATCGCGGATCAGGCCCTTCGACAGGCCAGCGTATTGAATGCCATATTCCTCTTCGCCGGTCTCGCCAAGCGTGCGTCCATCGAAGCCGATAATCGCAGAGTGCCCGAAGTAGGAATAAACGCCGTCAAAGCCCGCGGCATTGGCGACAGCGACATAGACATTGTTAGCCCACGCCATCGCCTTGGAAATCAGCACCTGCTGTTCCTTCGCCGGATACATGTAGCCCTGGCAACGCACGATCAGTTCGGCGCCCTTCATCGCGCAGTCGCGCCAGATCTCCGGATAGTTGCCGTCGTCGCAGATAATCAGACTGATCTTCAGCCCCTTCGGACCGTCCGAGACATAGGTGCATTTGCCGGGATACCAGCCCTCGATCGGCACCCAGGGCATGATCTTGCGATACTTCTGCACGATCTCGCCCTTGTCGTTCATCAGGATCAGCGTGTTGTAGGGCGCCTTGTGCGGATGTTCTTCGTGGCGCTCGCCGGTCAGCGAGAATACGCCCCAGACCTTCGCCTTGCGGCAGGCTGCGGCGAAAATCGCGGTCTCCTCGCCCGGCACCTGCGAGGCGGTCTCGTACATCTCCTTGGCGTCGTACATGATGCCGTGGGTGGAATACTCGGGAAAAATCACGAGATCCATGCCGGGCAGACCGAGCTTCATGCCGACGACCATGTCGGCGATCTTGCGGGCGTTGTCGAGCACCTCGGCCCTCGTGTGCAACCGCGGCATCTTGTAATTGACGACGGCAACGCCGACCACGTCGTTGCTGGAAGAGATGTCACCGTGAAGCATTTGAAACGCCCTTCTGTTCTAGTTTGAATTCATCGCCGGCGCGATGGCCATGCGACGTCAGTGGCTGATCATCCAGGGGCGCGCAGTCGGGAATCCGACGGCGCCGCTCTTGCTTTTCGTCACGAGACGCCCCGGTTTCTTCTTCGTCGCTGTCCCACAGCAGCCGCAGCCCGGTCCGTGCGCGGCCTTGTACTGGTCGAGCGTCTTCGGCGCATACTTGCTCCGCTCGTTGGTGGCATGCGCCTTACGCTTGTCCGCGGGCATGCAGAAGAACGCCGGCGCAGTGAGGATCACGCGCGGCGATTTCATCTCGCAGCGCGGACAGTCTTGCGGATCGTCACATTCGGCCATCGGCCGCATGTCGGTGAACGGGCCGCAATCGTTGCAGAGATATTCGTAGACAGGCATCGTCGCTCCCTCGCTGTTGCGCATCGGATGCGGGGCCCACCCCCCGCATCCGTCTCACGCAGGGATTACTTGTCGGGCGAGATCGGCATCTGGATGTCGCCTGTGATGTGCTTGATTGGTCCGGCCGACGACGGCATAACGTCGAAGTCGAAAATCTCGGTCGGCAACCACAGCGTGGCGCAGGCGTTGGGCACGTCGACCACGCCCGAGATGTGGCCTTGGCACGGCGCGGTGCCGAGGATCGAATAGGCTTGGGCGCCGGAATAGCCGAACTTCTTCAGGTATTCGATCGCGTTCAAGCAGGCCTGGCGATAGGCGATGTGGACGTCGAGATAGTGCTGCTTGCCGGCCTCATCGACCGAGATGCCCTCGAAGATCAGATAGTCCTTGTAGTTCGGCGTGATCGGCGACGGCTTGAACACCGGGTTCTTGATGCCGTATTTCGCCACGCCATCCTTGATGACGTCGACCTTGATGTGAAGCCAGCCGGCCATTTCGATCGCGCCGCAGAAGGTGATCTCGCCGTCGCCCTGGCTGAAATGCAGATCGCCCATCGAGAGACCGCCGCCGGGCACATAGACCGGGAAGTAGATCTTCGAGCCGCGCGAGAGATCCTTGATGTCGCAATTGCCGCCATGCTCGCGCGGCGGCACGGTGCGCGCGCCCTCGAGACCGATCTTGGCCTTGATGTCACCTTTGGCCTGGCCCGCATGCGCGGTCGGCGCGAACGGCGGATTGGCAAGGCCCGGCACCCGAGTCGGGTTGGTCGCGATCAACTCGGCTTCGCGCGCATTCCAGGCGGCCAGCATCTTGGCATCGGGCAGACAGCCGATCAGGCCGGGGTGAATGAGTCCGGCGAAATTGACGCCGGGCACGTGACGCGACGAGGTGTAGAGCCCCTTGATGTCCCAGATCGATTTCTGCGCCAGCGGGAAGTGATCGGTCAGGAAGCCGCCGCCATTCTGCTTGGAGAAGAAGCCGTTGAAGCCCCACAGGCTTTCCTTCAGCGGGCCGACGTCGAGCAGATCGACGACGAGAAGATCGCCGGGCTCGGCACCCTTGACGCCGATCGGACCGGACAGGAAGTGCACGATCGACAGATCGATGTCGCGCACGTCGTCGGCCGAGTCGTTGTTCTTGATGAAGCCGCCGGTCCAGTCGACAGTTTCGATGATGAAGTCGTCGCCGGGGCTGACCCACTCGACGATCGGAACCTCAGGATGCCAACGGTTGTGGATCTTGTCGTTTTCATAGGCCGACTTGGTGAGGTCAACCTTGATTAGTGTATCTGGCATCGAGATGCTCCCCTTCGTTGACTGATTAGACGGACAAAAACTTGGAGATCTGCGCGGCATCGACGCCGTCGCACGGATCGTCGCGCACGATCTCGCCGTTCTCGATCACGAGCACGCGGTCGGCGATGTCGAGCGCAAAACTCAGGACCTGCTCGGAGACGACAATCGACAAGCCTCGCTCGTCGCGGATTCGCTTCAAGGTGCGCGCCATCTCCTTGATGATCGACGGCTGTATGCCTTCGGTCGGTTCATCCAGCAACAACACCTTCGGTTTGGTGGCGAGCGCACGGGCGATCGCCAATTGCTGCTGTTGCCCACCGGAGAGATTGCCACCGCGGCGCCCCTTCATCTCCAGCAGCACCGGAAACAGCTCGTAGATGTCAGCGGGCACTTCGTTGCCACCCGAGACGACCAAACCAGTCTCAATGTTCTCCTTCACCGTCATGGTCGAGAAGATCATCCGCCCCTGCGGCACGTAAGCGAGGCCTTTTGCGACGCGTTCGTAGCTCGGGAGCGAACCGAGCTCGATGCCGTCCATGGTCACCCTGCCGCTCTTTGTCGGCACGATACCCATCAGCGACTTCATCAGCGTCGTCTTGCCCATACCGTTGCGGCCCATGATCGCGACGATCTCGTTGGGCGCGACCGACACGTTGAGGCCGTGCAGCACCTCGCTCTGGCCGTACGCGACGTGAAGATCATTGATTGCCAACATTGATGTCGCTCCTCAGTGACCAAGGTACACTTCAATGACCTTGGGATCGTTCTTCACCTTCTCCATCGTGCCTTCGGAGAGGATTTGGCCCTGGTGCAGCACGGTGACCTTGTGCGCGATGTCCTCGACAAACTTCATGTCGTGCTCGATAACCAGCACCGAGCGGTCCTTGATGATGCGGTTGAGCAGCTCGGCAGTCTTGGCGCGTTCGGACACGCTCATGCCGGCGACGGGCTCGTCGAGCATCAGCAAATCCGGATCCTGGATGAGCAGCATGCCGATCTCCAGCCACTGCTTCTGGCCGTGGCTGAGCAGCGCCGCGCTCATGTTGAGGCGATCCTTGAGGAAGATCATCTCTGCGACCTCGTGGACGCGTTCGCGCACGGCGGCATCGCGAGTAAAGGTCAGCGCGCCGAAGACCGTGCGGCCGCGTGGAAACGAGATCTCCAAATTCTCGAACACGGTGAGGTCGTCGTAGATCGATGGTGTCTGGAACTTGCGACCGACGCCGGCCTTGACGATCTGGTTCTCCTTCAGCTTGGTCAGGTCCTTGCCGCGGAATTCGATCGAGCCCGACGTGGCCTTGGTCTTTCCACAGATCAGGTCGAGCACGGTGGTCTTGCCGGCGCCGTTCGGGCCGATGATGACGCGGATCTCGTTCTCCTCGACATAGAAGGAGAGATCGTTGACGGCCTTGAAACCGTCGAACGACACTGTGAGACCTTCGACCGAGAGCAGGAAGGGCTTTGGCTGGTGACCGATGAGCATGAAGTCCTCCTCATTCTGCCGGCGCGCCGTCGGCGACCGAATTGTCGCTCCAGCCCGGCTTCGGTTTGCGCGAGGCGGTCAGGCGATTGATGCGCGGCTGGATGTAGTCGCCCCAGATACCGGCAAGGCCGTTCGGGAATGCGAGCACCACGGCAATGAACAGGCCGCCAAGGCCGAACAGCCAGAGTTCCGGGAAGGACTCGGAGAGACTGGTTTTGGCGAAGTTGACCAGCAACGTGCCGTAGACCGCGCCGAGGATCGAGAGGCGACCGCCAACCGCGGTGTAGATCACCATCTCGATCGAGGGTACGATGCCGACGAAGGACGGCGACATGAAGCCGACATTGAGCGCGAACATGGCGCCGCCGATCGCGGCGAACACCGCGGCGATGCAGAAGGCGAAGATCTTGAAATTGGCGACGCTGTAGCCGGAGAAGCGGACCCGATCCTCCTGGTCGCGCATCGCCACCAGGATGCGGCCAAGCTTGGAATGCCGCACCAGCTGGGCGATGCAGATGCAGGCGAAGAGCAACCCGACCTCGAAGAAGTAGAGCACGACCTTGGCGTGGTCGGGACGGATGTCCCAGCCCTTCAGGGTGCGGAGGTCCGTCATGCCGTTGATGCCGCCGGTGTAGCCCTGCTGCCCGACGATCAGGATGGTCAGGATCGCGGCGACCGCTTGCGTGATGATCGCAAAGTAGGTGCCGCCGACGCGGCGCTTGAACATCGCCGCTCCAATGATCAGCGCGAAGATGCCCGGCACCAGGATGACAGCCGCGATGGTGAAGGTCAGGCTGTGGAACGGCTTCCAGAAGAACGGCAGTGCGGTGATCTGATTCCAGTCCATGAAATCGGGAATGCCGGGTGTCGACTGGATCTTTGTGTTCTCGACGCTCGAGGCCTCAAGCTTGAGAAACATCGCCATACAGTAACCGCCGAGGCCGAAGAACACGCCCTGCCCCAGGCTCAGGATGCCGCCGTAGCCCCAGCACATCACGAGCCCCAGCGCGACGAAGGCGTAAGTCAGATATTTGGCGACCAGATTGAGCCGGAAGACGTCGAGGCAGAGCGGCAGGATCACCACCAGGAATGCGGCGAGCACCAGGATGCCGATCAGCTCCGAGCGCGTGGCAAAGCGATTGTCGTTCATGGGTTGCGCCCCCTGCGCTTCTCTACTTGCGGACCTTGAGGGCGAACAGCCCCTGCGGCCGCAGCATCAGAATTCCGACCACTACGAGCAGCGTCAAAACCTTCGCCATCGATCCCGACATGAAGAATTCGAGCGTCGACTGGGTCTGCGAGATCGAGAAGGCCGAGGCGATGGTGCCGAGCAGGCTGGCAGCTCCGCCGAACACGACGACCAGGAAGGTGTCGACGATGTAGAGCTGGCCTGAGGTAGGCCCGGTCGAACCAATCATGGTGAAGGCCGAACCGGCGACGCCGGCGATGCCGCAGCCGAGCGCGAAGGTGTAACGGTCGACCTTCGCGGTGTTGATGCCGACCGCGCCCGCCATGATGCGGTTCTGCACGACGGCGCGGACCTGGCGGCCCCAGCGCGACATGAACATGACGTAGGCGACCGCGATGGTGATCAGCACCGTCAGGCCCATCACGAAGACGCCGTTGATCGGCACCTCAATCGAGTCGGTGACGTGCAGCGAGCCGAGCATCCACTGCGGCAGCTCGACGCCGACCTCACGCGCGCCGAAGATCGAGCGATAGGCCTGCTGCAACATCAGGCTAAGGCCCCAGGTCGCGAGCAGCGTATCGAGTGGGCGCTTATACAGATGCCGGATCAGCACCCATTCGACCAGCATTCCGAGCGCACCGGATGCGAAGAAGGCCAATATCATCGCGAGGAAGAAGTAGCCGCTGAACAGGCTCGGCAGGTAAGACTGGAAGAAGCTCGACGTCATCCAGGTGACGTAGGCACCCAGGATCATGAACTCGCCATGCGCCATGTTGATGACGCCCATCTGGCCGAAGATGATCGCAAGTCCGAGCGCCATCAGCACGTAGACGGAAAACAGGATCAGGCCGGCAAAGCCCTGCATGACGAAGATCGAACCGAGGTCGCCAATCGAATAGTCGCCGAACATCTGATTTCTCCGTCGAGGGGGGACAGCGTCCCGCGTCCGGGGACAGCGTCGCGCGTCCGGGACAGCGTCCCGCATCCGAGGGTCCCGCGTCGCGAGTGATGTCGCGACGCGGGGTCGTGAAGCGTGGATTGACGGTCCACGCCAGGGAGCTCTTGCTCGGGGAAAGATCGCGAAGGACTTACTGGTAGCCCTTCGGGAACGGGTCGGGCTCGACCAGATCGGCCGTCTCGTAGATCAGCTCGAACTGGCCATCAAGCTTGGCGCGGCCGACTCGAGTCTTCGACCAGAGGTGATGGTTTTCGTGGATGCGCACATAACCTTCCGGCGCGCCCTTGAATTCCACGCCGGGCGAAGCTGCGGCGATCTTGTCGACGTCGAAGCTTCCGGCCTTCTCGACCGTCAACTTCCACAGCCACGGGCCGAGATAGGCAGCCTGCGTCACGTCGCCGATCACGGTCTTCTCGCCCCACATCTTCTTGAAGGCGGGCACGAAGGTCTTGTTGTTCGGGTTATCGAGCGACTGGAAGTATTTCATGCAGGCATAGGCGCCCGCGATGTTCTCGCCGCCAATGCCGTCGATCTCGTCTTCGGTCACCGAGATCGTCAGCAGCGCCTGCTTCGACAGGTCGACGCCGGCCGCCTTGAGCTGCTTGTAGAAGGCGACGTTGGAGCCACCGACCACGTCGGTGAAGATCACGTCGGGCTTGGTCAGCTTGATCTTGTTGATGACAGAATTGAACTGGGTGCTGCCGAGCGCGTAATACTCCTCGCCGACGACCTTGCCCTTCAGCACGTTCTCGACATGCTTGCGTGCGATCTTGTTCGAGGTGCGCGGCCAAATGTAGTCCGAGCCGATGAAGAAGAACGATTTGGCGCCCTTCTCCTTGGCGATCCAGTTCAGGCCGGCGAGGATCTGCTGGGTGGCTTCCTGGCCGGTGTAGATCACATTCTTGGACTGCTCGAGGCCTTCATAGAAGGTAGGGTAGTAGAGCATGCCGTTGTACTGCTCGACGACCGGCAGCACTGCCTTGCGCGAGGCCGAGGTCCAGCAGCCCATGATGGCCGCAACCTTGTCGTTGACGAGGAGCTTCTTGGCCTTCTCCGCGAAAGTTGGCCAGTCGCTGGCGCCGTCTTCCTGGATGACCTTGATCTTGCGGCCGAGCACGCCACCCATGGCGTTGATCTGGTCGATCGCGAGCTTCTCGGCTTCGATCGAACCGGTCTCGGAGATCGCCATCGTGCCGGTCGCCGAGTGCAGGATGCCGACAGTGACTTCAGTATCGGTTACCGCGAGACCGGTGGTGTTGATCGCAGAAGTTGCCGGCGCCTGCGCAAAAGACGCGCGCGGCAGCATGGTCATCGCAGGAATTGCCGCCATTCCCATCAGCAGCCTGCGGCGGAATGCCGACTGCGGGCCCGTATTTGTTTCGTCTGACATGAGCACCCCATTGGTTCGAGAACGCGCTTATTGATCAGGCGAGGATTGCTCAGAATTGTGCACTGCACAGATACGTGGGATTGCGTATACTGCACCGCAAAATGACGACGTAGGTTCTTGGGTACGGGATTTGCTTGCGATCAGCGCCGGCAAAGCGGGTCAGGAGTCAGGACGTGGCAGGGCGGCAGCGGATAGACCGCGTCAGGCGCCAATACAATCAATGGGTCGCCAACCAGACTCTGGAAGACTACGCGCTGCGCTTCACCGCCAAGAGCGCGCGGCGCTGGTCCGCCGCCCGCGTTGCCAACACCGCGCTCGGTGCGATCTCCTTCCTCGCGCTTGAAGCGATCGGGGGCACCATCACGCTGAACTACGGCGCGACCAATGCGACCGCCGCGATCCTGGTGGTCAGCGTCATCATCTTCCTGTGCGGACTGCCGATTGCCTATTACGCCACGAAATGCGGCATCGATATCGACCTGCTGACCCGCGGCGCCGGCTTCGGCTATATCGGCTCGACCATCACCTCGCTGATCTACGCCTCCTTCACCTTCATCTTCTTCGCTTTCGAGGCTGTCATCCTCGCGGCAGCGCTGGAGATGTGCTTCGGCATCCCTCGCCCGCTCGGCTATCTCATCTCCTCTGTCGTCATCATTCCGCTGGTGACCTACGGCATCACCCTGATCAGCCGCTTTCAATTATGGACGCAGCCACTGTGGGTCATCCTGCATATCCTCCCCTTCGTGGCGATCGCCTGGGCCAATCCGCATTCCTTCACAGAATGGCGGACGTTCGCCGGCGAGCATGGCAATCCGAGCGGCCATCTCGATCTCTTGCTGTTCGGCACGGCCGCGTCGGTGGTGTTTTCGCTGGTGGCGCAGATCGGCGAGCAGGTCGACTTCCTGCGCTTCCTGCCGCGCGACCGCCGGACATCAAAGACCTCGTGGTGGATTGCGCTGCTCAGCGCCGGTCCAGGCTGGATCGTCTTCGGCGCGCTCAAGCTCCTGGTCGGCTCGTTCCTCGCCTATTTCGCGCTGAGCCATGGCGTCGCGCTCGAACAGGCTGCCGAGCCGGCGCATATGTATCTCGAAGCCTTCCGCTACGTGCTGTCGCAGCCGGATCTGGCGCTGGCGCTGACCGGCAGCTTCGTCATCCTGTCGCAGGTCAAGATCAACGTCACCAATGCCTATGCCGGCTCGATCGCCTGGTCGAACTTCTTCTCGCGGCTGACGCACAGCCATCCCGGCCGCGTGGTCTGGCTGGTGTTCAACGTGATGGTGGCGCTGCTGCTGATGGAGATCGGCGTCTACAAGGCGCTGGAGCAGACGCTGGCGCTCTACTCCAACGTCGCGATCGCCTGGGTCGGCGCGCTGGTCGCCGACCTCGTCATCAACAAGCCGCTGGGCCTTCGCCCGCCGCAGATCGAGTTCAAGCGCGCGCATCTCTACGACATCAATCCAGTCGGCGTCGGCGCGATGACGATCGCGACCATCGTCTCGATCTCGGCGTTCTACGGATTGTTCGGGCCGACCGCGAAGGCTCTGTCCGCCTTCGTGGCGCTCGCCGCCGCGTTTATCGCCGCGCCGCTGATCGCCTGGGCCACCGACGGCAAATATTACATCGCGCGCAAGCCGAAGCGGAGCTGGCAGAACGTCGAGGCGATCCAGTGCTGTATCTGTGAGCATTCGTTCGAGCCGGAGGACATGGCCTCCTGCCCCGCTTATGCCGGGCCGATCTGCTCGCTGTGCTGCTCGCTCGACGCCCGCTGCCACGATCTCTGCAAGCCGCACGCGCGGGCCGGCGCGCAGGTGTCGGTGGCACTCGGCAAGATGTTGCCCGAGGCGATCTACGCGCGGATCAACTCGCAGTTCGGCCATTATGTCGGCGTGTTCACGGTCTCGGCCGGCTTGGTCGGGCTCGTGCTCGGGCTGATCTATCTTCAGACCTCGGCGACCGTGCATGCCGATGCGCTATTGGCCGACGTGCTCTGGAAAGTGTTCTTCGCGCTGATCATCATCATCGGCGTGGTCGCCTGGCTGTTTGTGCTCGCACAGCAAAGCCGCCGCGCGGCGGAGGAAGAGACGCGGCGGCAGACTACGCTCTTGATCCAGGAGATCGACGCACACAAACGCACCGATGCCGAATTGCAGCGCGCCAAGGAGGTCGCAGAATCTGCCAACCTCGCCAAGAGCCGCTACGTCGTCGGCCTGAGCCACGAGCTGCGCTCGCCGCTGAATGCGATCTCCGGCTATGCGCAACTGCTCGAGCAGGACGCCAGCCTTCAGGCAAGGCCGCGCGACCAGGTGCGCGTGGTCCGCCGCAGCGCCGACCATCTGTCGGGTCTCATTGACGGCATTTTGGACATCTCCAAGATCGAGGCCGGTCGGCTCTATCTGTCCCGCGACGAGGTCCGCCTCAATGATTTCCTAGACCAGCTTGTCGGCATGTTCCGCCTGCAGGCCGCGGCCAAGGGTATCGACTTCGTGTTCAAGCGGCCGACGGTGCTACCGGTCGTGGTCTATGCCGATGAGAAGCGGCTGCGGCAGATCCTGATCAATCTGCTGTCCAATGCGATCAAGTTCACGCAAACCGGCAGCGTGAAATTTGTCGTGCACTATCGCAGCCCGGTCGCCGAGTTCGAGGTGGTCGATACCGGTCCGGGCATCCAGGCTGACGACCTCGAACGCATCTTCGCGCCCTTCGAGCGCGGCGCGCTCGGCGTCGCGCAGCCGCAGACCGGCACCGGCCTCGGCCTCACTATCAGCCGCCTGCTGGCGGGCGTGATGGGCGGCGACATCAAGGTGACGAGCACTGTCGGCGCTGGTGCGACGTTCCGCGTCAAACTCCTGCTCTCCGAAGTGACCAATCCCCGGCGCGATGCGCCGGTGGAGGCACCGATCTACGGCTATCTGGGCCCGCGCAAGACGATATTGATCACCGACGACGACCCGACTCATCGCGATCTTCTGCGCGAGGTGCTGGCGCCGCTCGGCTTCATTCTGCTCAGCGCGCCCGATGGCCTCGGCTGCCTCGCGCTGGCGCAGCACTGCCGGCCCGATCTGTTTTTGCTCGACATCTCCATGGCCAGCATGGATGGCTGGACCGTCGCCGAGACTTTGCGCGCGAACGGCCATCACACCGCGCGCATCCTGATGGTGTCGGCGAGCGCGCTGGAAGCGCATGGCGCGCCGCTGGCGCAGCCGTTTCATGACGGCTATCTGATGAAGCCGATCGACGTCCCGCGGCTGCTCGAGACCATCCGCCAATTGCTCAAGCTCGAATGGCAGCACGAAGCCGACCAGGTTCCGGTGCCGCTGTGGAAGCCGGAGAGCGGCTCACGGCCGCCGGTGAAATATGTCGAGGAGCTGATCGGCCTCGGCCGGCTCGGTTATGTCCGCGCGATCCAGCTCAAGCTCGACGAGATCGGCACCGGCCATCCCGAGCACGCGGATTTCGTCACCCACATGCGCGCGCTGGTCGACCGTTTCGATCTCGACCAATACATGGCGACGCTGAAGACATTGCACAGCTATGATCACTGATCCCAAGATCACAGACCCCAGGAAGCGCGACGTCGCGCTCGTCGTCGACGACTCGCCAGAGACGCTGCGGCTTCTGACCGACGCGCTCGACGGAGCCGGCATGACCGTGATGGTCGCGCTCGACGGCGCCTCCGCGATGCGCATCGTCGAGCAGATCACGCCCGACATCGTGCTGCTCGATGCGATCATGCCCGGCATGGACGGCTTCGAGACCTGCAAACGGCTGAGGCGCGACGCGGGTCTCGACGGCGTGCCGATCATCTTCATGACGGGCCTGGCCGAGACCGAGCATATCGTGCGCGGCTTGGAAGCCGGCGGCGTCGACTACGTGACGAAACCGATCGTGGTTGAGGAGATGCTGGCGCGGATCCGCGTCCACCTCGCCAATGCGCGGATGACCCAGAGCGCGCGCGCCGCACTGGATGTATCCGGCCGCTATCTGCTCGCAGTGAACAATAAGGGCAAGCTGCTATGGGCGACGCCGCAGGCGCGAAAATTGCTTTCGGATACGCTGGCCAGCGCCGATGACGATTTCGCACTGCCCGAGCCGGTGCCGCAATGGCTCGACCAGGTCCAGAAGGGCAAACCCGCAAAGAGTGCGACCATGGCCTCTTTCCCTGGCAACGAGCAGTTGCGACTGCAATATATGAGCAAGCTCGGCCCGAACGAATTCCTGCTTCGGCTCGCCAAGGACACCAGCGGCGACATGCCGGCGGAATTCTCCGCCCAGCTCGGCCTTACCACGCGCGAGAGCGAGGTGCTGTCCTGGCTCTCCAAGGGAAAAACCAACCGCGACATCGCTCAGATCCTCGGCCTTAGTCCAAGAACGGTCGATAAGCACCTTGAGCAAATCTACTCCAAGCTGGGTGTCGAGAACCGAACGGCGGCGGCCGCCATCGCGGTGAACGCTACGCGCCGGAACTCCTAGCAAAAGCACCCGCACTCCGACAGTTCTCCCATAGCAGCAGCTGCAGTAGTTGCTGCAGACCACATCGCGCGGCTGGGGTTGGGCCGCGGACGTCTCGCGTCGCGTCAATTCGCGATGCCCCCTGTCGCCCAATCTTTGGGCATGCATCCAACCGGCCGCTCAGGCTAACTCGTTCGCAATATGAGATTCCTGACCCGTCGCTAAACCGTGCGCGACGATGATGCGAACATAGCGCCGTGGAGGACTTGCATGCGAAAGTCAGCCGAGATCGCCTTGCTGGTGTCCCTGCTCGCGCTGGGGCGGGCAAGTTTCGCATCCGACAGTGGGCAATACGAAAACGTTCCCGCGGACATCCGCGCCTGGTTCAAGAGTGTGATTGCGCCAAATGGCGTGCCCTGCTGCGATATCTCCGATGGCCATCGCACAGAATATGATTTTCGCGAAGGCGCCTATTGGGTTCCGATCGAGGGCCATTGGATGGCGGTACCGGAGCGTGCCATAATCCGCGACCGTGGCAACCCCATTGGCGAAGCCGTGGTGTGGTATGTGCATCACCGCGGTGGCATCGTGATCAGCTGCTTCGTACCTGCGGACGCCGTATGAAATCGGCCGATCGACGGTCGCCCTAGCAAGGGCGAGCCGTTTAGCCGTCTCACGCACGGTCACTCACGACGGGTCGCCTTCCGATCGGAATTGTCGCCGAGCTTTCGAGTCTGCTTGACAGCATTTCGGCGAAACTTACACCGATCCATCTCGAACAAATCTCATCGTGGGCGCATGCACCGCGCCTGCCCGCCGCACACCCCCTACCGTTCCTGGCGGCCAAGGACACTCATGAGCACGTATTTGACTTCCAGATATTCCTCGATTCCGTAGTAGCTCCCCTCCCAGCCGTAGCCCGAATGCTTGACACCTCCGAACGGGACAGATGCGGTACCTACCGAACCCGAGTTCAGGATCACCATTCCGGCCTCAATTTCTCGGGATAGGCGGAAAGCCCGGCCGAGTTCGCGCGTATAGGCGTAGGCAACCAGGCCATATTCGGTGCTGTTCGCTCGCTTCACCACTTCTTCCTCTGTTTCGAAGCGGTAGATGGGGAAGATGGGCCCGAAGGTCTCGGTCCGGGCCACCCTCATGCCATCATCCACTCCGCTGAGAATGGTCGGCTCATAGAACAGGCCACCCTTGGCGTGAGCCCTGCCGCCAAGCACCACCTTGGCTCCGCTCCTCCTCGCGCTCTCCACCAGCTCGACCACCTTGTTGTAGCCCGTCCTGTTGATCATCGGACCGACCACGAACTTCTCCTGCATGCCCTGCATCCCGAACATCACGACCAGGCCTGCCACGATTGCAATCAGGCTGATGATCACATGGACCATCGTGAACGTCGCCAAGGTCACACCCAATATCATGATGCGCCGCCGACTACTGTGCAGGCACGAGCGCCGGCGCGCCCTTGTCCTTGATCAAAACCACCAGGAATTTCGCTGGCTTTGTGTCGCTTGCGTTCCGGTCGACGACGTGAACGTCGCCAGGGCCTTCATAGAAGCTCTGTCCTGGTGTCAATGTTACCGGTTGTCCACCCTTCACTTGCATCACGACGGAGCCCTCCAGCACGTAAACAAACGCATGGGCATTGTGTCGGTGAACAGCGCTTGATCCGCCGGGCGCATGCTCGACCGTGATCATCAGGGCTTCCCTGCCGGGGCTTTCCGGAAGATCCTTGGACATGAGTGGCGTGACCTTAGCCTCCTCAGCAACCGCAGTGCCGGTCATGAAGCACAGCAGAGCCAACGCAACGAGTTTGTTTGTCATAGTCGCCTCTTTCGTTCGTCGCCCGAGGCCCGCTCGTAGCAGAGCGGGCCTAAGGCGCGATGAGATGGGATGAATCGTCATCGCGCTTTAGTTTGTTGTTTGAGCATGATCTCCGCGCAAACACGTTCCGCGTTTGTCGCGAGGGAAAACCGCTGCGCATTTTTCCGGATCATGCTGTAGTTGCGATGCGGCATCAGGCTGCTGCCTGTGAGCGGCGGACCCATTCGTCCAAACCGATGCGGCCGAGGCGCGCCTCGCCCAATGGCACTAGCGAGTGCTCGTCGACCCGGCCGCCCCAGTATCGGGCCTCGGGATCGCTCAGGACCTCGCGCGGATCGCCAACCGCCTTCAGGTAGCGGGCAATGATTTCGTTGAACGGCGCTCGCTCCGGGCCGGCGATCTCCACGATACCGCTTCGCGGCGGCGCGAGTGCCACGTCGGCAACATTGGCAGCAACGTCGTCCGCCGCGATCGGCTGGAACAGGATCGGCGGGAGCCTGACCTTGTTTCCATCCGAACTTGAATCGGCGATGCCGCGGAGAAATTCCATGAACTGGGTTGCGCGGACGATCGTGTATGGGACGCCGGATGACTTGATCAGATTCTCCTGGGCGACCTTGGCGCGGAAATAGCCATTGTCTGTCCGGTCGGTTGCGACGATCGATAGTGCGACATGGTGCCTGACGCCCGCTGCGGATTCTGCTGCGAGCAGGTTACGGCCAGAGGTCTCGAAGAACTCCAGCACTGCCTTGTCTTCGAATGAGGGCGAATTGGCGAGGTCGATCACCACCTGTGTGCCTGCCATGGCCTGCTTGAGCCCCTCGCCGGTGATGGTGTTGACACCGCTTTGAGGCGAGGCGGCCAGGACCTCGTGGCCGCCCTGGCGCAGAATGGCGACGGTCTTCGAGCCGATCAGGCCGGTGCCGCCGATCACGACGATCTTCATGTTTGATCCTCCATTGTCGTTAGATGCGCTTGGCTTCTGAGTTGGTAGCCCGGCCCTAGCCCTGCAAGCGGTCAGTAGTCCCAGGTGGCCGGTACCCAACGAAAGGCGTCGCCAGCGACCGCGACATGGCCGACGGACGGGAACGGCATGTGAGTGGCCACCAGCAGCTCGCGGTTCGCCGCCAGCTCCCGCAACAGACTGATACGAACGCGGGCCGCCTCCTCGGGGTCATGTTCGAAGCCGTTGTACCAGTCGGGGTGTTCGAATCCGACCGTGAACACGAGGTCGCCGGCGAACGTCAGCCGGTCGCCGCCGGACGCCAGGCGGACCACGCTGTGCCCGGGGGTGTGGCCGCCGGTGCGACAGACGACGACTCCCGGCGCCACCTCGTACTCCGCCTCGAACGTGTGAAATTTGCTGCGGTATTCGTTCAAGAACCGCTTGGCCGTCTTCCGAAGCGCGTCCGGGAAACCCGGCGGCATGGAGACGCGGGAAAAATCGGGCGATTCCCAGAACTTCACCTCGGCGGCGGCCACATGGATCCGCAGGTCCGGACGCAGCCTCTCCTTCACGCCTTCGATGAGCAGCCCGCCAACATGGTCCATGTGCATGTGGGTGAGCACCACGTCAGTCACGGACGAAAGATCGATCCCAGCGGCCTCCAATCGGTGGACCAATTGCCCGGCCCTCGGCAATGGGAACTCCACCCCCATCCCGGCGTCGACGAGAATGGTCCGGCCGCCGCTACGCACCAGGACCACGTTCAGCGCCCAATCGAACGCGTCCGGCGGCAGGAAATTGTCCTTTAGCCAGGCTGCCCGGACGGCCGGCTCGGCGTTGTGGGCCAACATCGCGCCCGGCAGCGTTAGCACCCCATCGCTGACCACCAGTACGTCAATCTCGCCGACCTTGAGCGCGTAGCGCGACGGAACCAACTCGTCGGGCGCCGGTCCACCGGGGTGTGAGGTGATATTCAGGCTCATGTTTGTCTCGTCCTGGGTATTGCGGATCATCTCGTTCATCCTTGAAAACTCCTGCGTTTGATCTTGGCGTTTGATCCTAGGCGGACCGCGCTTCCCGCGTGGGAAGCGCGGTCAATGTTGGAGAGGTGTTCAGAGACCGGTGACACGCTCATTGCTGGTCTGTCACCGAGATGGTCTATCGAACTTGACCTGCGACTGCGCCAGAGCGATTGCCGTCGCTATAGAGCGATTGCTGCTAACGCATGCGCCTCCGCTAGGCGGGCAAGCGGCTATGCCGTCCGGTTGCGACCGGGAGCCTGTGAGGCGCACCGCAAGCACATGTCGCACGCTTGGATCACTACGGCCGCTTGACGGACGTGCGTTCGCCACCCCAGACTGCCCCTACAGGTGGCATTGGGGCCCCGTATGTCAGACCTTTCAGACATCACCAGGAGGCTTGTGGCTGTCTTCGCAGCAGACGTGGAGGGCTACAGCCGGCTCATGGGTGTCGATGAGGTCGGGACGCTCAAGGGACTCACCGAGCGACGGGCGATCCTCGATAGACTCATTGAGGAGCACAGGGGCCGCATAGCCAACACGGCGGGTGACAGTGTGCTCGCCGAATTTCGGAGTGCGGTGGATGCCGTCCAGTGTGCCGTGGATGCGCAGGCCGCCCTGGCAGAGATCAACGCAAGCCTCTCGCCTGATAGCCGCATCGCCTTCCGCATGGGGGTTCACATTGGCGACGTGATGGTCCGGGCTGGCGACTTGTTTGGAGACGGCGTGAACATCGCCGCTCGGATGCAGTCCATTGCAAGGCCCGGAGCGGCGTGCATCTCCGGTGCGACATATGAACAGGTACGCAAGGTCCTGCCGATCACCTTTACGGACCTCGGCGTTCAACAGGTAAAGAACATTCAAGAGCCAATCAGGGCCTATCAGGTGGGTGCGTCGATTGAAACGAGTGAGGCTGCTCCAGCGCGTGCTGTCGAGGCTGAGAGCGCGCCTCCACTGCCCGACAGGCCTTCCGTTGCAGTGCTTCCGTTCGAGAACATGTCCGGAGATCCGGAGCAGGAGTATTTTGCCGATGGGATGGTTGAGGAAATCATCACAGAGCTGTCGCGTTTCAAATGGTTGTTCGTAATCGCCCGCAATTCGAGCTTCACCTTCAAGGGCCAAGCCGTCGACATAAAGGAGGTCGGACGCAGGCTCGGCGTGCGCTACACCCTTGAGGGGTCGGTACGCAAGGCGGCAGGGAAGGTTCGCATCACAGGCCAGTTGATTGATGCTGTGACGGGCGCGCACCTATGGGCCGACAGGTTCGAGCGTGACCTGACCGACGTTTTCGCTCTGCAGGACGAAGTGACCGTCGCCGTTGTCTCGGCCATTCAGCCAAAATTGCTACAGACAGAAATTGCAATGGCGGCGCGGCGGCGACCGGAAAACCTCACCGCCTATGATTTTTATCTGCGAGCGATGTCGCAATTCTACCTGACGACCCGTGAAGGGTTGGCAGAGGCGATAAGATTGGCTCATCGCGCTTTGGAGCTGGACCCTGGGTGCAGCCTGGCCGCGGCCCTCGCAGGTGCCGGTCACATGCAAAACGTCCTTTTGGGCTATGCGGTCGATGCTCAATTCGACCGGGAGGAAGCAATTCGGCTGCTTCGCTTGGCATTGAGCATCAACGATGATGATCCGGATGTGGTGGCAGTGGCCGCGGTGACATCGGCCTACATGGTCGGCGATCGAGAAAGTGAAATTGAAATGGCTGACCGCGCGGTTGTACTCAACCCAAATTCATTTGTGGCATGGAGCTGCAGAGGCCAAGTCTATAGGATTGCAGGGTTGCCCGAGGAAGCGATTCCCAGCTTTGAACGGGCCATTCGCATGAGCCCAGTAGACCCGCGGCTGCACCTGATGCTTGCTGGTATGGGGCAGGCCCTGATTGAGCTGCGTCGCTTTGACGAGGCTATCGCCGCAGGGAAGAGAGCCCTTCGTCAGTGCCCCTCCTTTTCGGGGGCTCACTGTTGCCTCACGTCCGCTTTAGCCCATCTCGGGCGTGACGCTGAAGCTCGCGAGGCGGCGGCGCAGTTGCTCGAAGTCGATCCCGACTTCACGATATCGGCTTGGATCGCCCGGGGCGGCCAAACAAACTCGACGCTTGTGTTGGAGGGCCTTCGGAACGCGGGGTTGCCCGCATGATCCCGGCTTGTGCGACCGCTCTCGCGTGATCCTACGTCGCGATGTGTTGGCCTCTTGCCGGCAGGCCTTAGTGGTGATGTCGCAACACCTGGAATCGCCTTCCTGTCATGCGCTCGCAGGGGGGTAGCTCGCTTCGACGGTCCAGGAGTCCTTCGGCTGGCTGTACAGCTGCCAAAACTGTTCGGCCACCGATGAGGCCTCCTGCGAGTCCGGGGAAACAAAGGTACAGACGGTCACCGTCGCGACGTGAATTCCCTTTTCTCGGAACGATTCGAAAAGTCCGCGAGCCAAAGCACGAATCCCGGCCTTGCCGATGCTGACCGAGAGATAGTCCGGGCTGGGAGCGAGCGCGAAGCCACCTCCCGTCAACAGGATCGCACCGGACCCCTGCTCCCCCATCTTCGGAGCGACCGCCTGAGCAGCGACAAGCGCCCCTCCGATGTTCACGGCAAGATCACTGTTGAAGCTGTCGCGCGACTGTTCAGAGAGGGTCGCCTTGCGCGCGGATGCGGCATTGTAGTGCAAGACGTCGATTGAGCCGTGCTGCTGCTGAACCTCAGCGATCAGTTCCGCGACGCTCCTCGGATCGCCTGCGTCCGCTTTGCGAGCGTTGGCCTTGTACCCCCTGTTTATTAGTCTTTCTGTCAACTCCTGTGTCTTAGCGACGTTTCGAGCGGCCAAAACCACTTGGAAACCCTCTCTGGCAAAGCGTTCGGCGGTCGCGAAGCCCATTCCCGGGCCCGCTCCGATGCTGAGAAATGTTTTCATCTCTTGTTCCTTTTTGTAAGCACCTCGCCTTTGCCATTCACCAGCCCAGCGTCGGCGCAAAAAGGTGTTCACCGCATGCGTCTTCGCCAGTCGCTCGGCGTTTCACCGGTCAGCTTTCTGAACGCTGCGGCGAAGGCGGTCTGGGAGGAATAGCCGAGCGCTACTGCGACCGAGACCACCGACACGTCGGTGTCACGCAGCATGCTCTTGGCTTGCTCGAGCCGGTGCTGGCGCAGCCAGGCATGCGGCGACAGCCCGGTACTTTCCTTGAAAGCGCGGCAGAAGTGGAAGCGCGACAAGCCTGCATCCGAAGCCAGCGCGGCAAGCGATAGGTCCGCATCGCTGTCCGAACGCAGGCGTTCGAGAGCGCGACCCAGCACCTTGGGCGACAGTCCGCCCATGACCGGCTGGATCGTTGCGGGTGAGCCGCCGTACGCCGTGAGCAGGCGCGTAGCCAGAAGATCCGTCAGCTGGTGTCTGAACAGCGTATCCAGCGCTGCACAGCCTTCCAGGGCGTCGGCCGCGCTCAGGAGCAGGCGGGATGTGATGGGGTCAGGATGTGCAGTTCGCTCGACAAGGTCGCCGGGCGCGGTTGTGCCGGCTTCGTGGGCAACGCGATTGAGCGTTGTCTGCGGAAGATAGAGCTGAAGGACACTCAAAGGCTGGTAGATGTCCCATCGTGAAGTTGAACCGGCCGGAATGACCGTCACGGCCCCGGGACGCGTCATTCCGTGCACAAACGCTCTACCGTCACGGCGCTCGAACTTCACCGGCTCGGCAGGGAACGTCATGATGACGTGGTCGGCCATGGGCCGGACGACGTCGTGCAGGGGATCATGCCTCCAGAAGGTGATCACGCCGCTGGATGGGTCTGAAGCCATGCGCAGTGGCACCATCTTGAGCACGCGTGTCATTTCCGCATCGGCATGCGGACACTCGCCGATCGGGATATCGCTTTGCTGTGGCTGGGACCTGTCTGGGTGATTGTTCTGCGAACGATCGCGCAGGATTGGCTTGCTGCCCATGGATCTGTCCTCACCGTTGAGGGGCATTTCGTTGAGCGTTCGGCGCACGTTCTACCCGCTCAACAGGTTCGACGTCTTTCCCAAAACGGCTGTGCTTTGCCTGATCATGCTCAAGCCGCCATCACACGCCCCTGTCCAACCGAATTGCAATCGAATGCGGCGAACGGTCGCGGCCTGTTGCTTTCGAAACGAGTGCCGGTGCTACAAAGGTTCTTGTTGAGTGACGCCGTTGCGGATGGACAACAACGCTGACTCTCCTTTGAGAGCGCTATCAGTCCCGTGATCTGAGAATGCCAGCTTGCGGGTCCGGCCTAGTGTCCGCTTTCCCCCAAGAGCTGCTGGTCTCCCATTCCCCACGAAGCGCCTGACAGCGCGAATGCGCCCGTCTAGCTTGCCGGCACAACCGCTCCATGTCGGGCGAGTTTTGCCGAGGCTTGGCGGAAAACCTCGAACCCGACGTTGCCCGATCGTTACTTGGTATCAAGTCCATCAAGCAGCGCTCTTGCCTCGCGAGCGTCGGCAATCTGGAGGCTGTCTCCGCGCGTCTCGCATACCTGTGCAATGATTTGCCTCGCCTCGGCCTTCCTGTCCTGTGCAGCGCAGAGACGCGCGAGGCTAACTGCATTTCGCAACTCCCAGAAGAGCGCGCCCTGCTGCCTTGCCAGATGGAGCGCGTCGGAGAAGTATGCTTCTGCTGACGAGGCGGATCGGTGTGGTGACCCCTTCAGGATCAGTTCGCCTTTGATGCGCAACAACTCCGGGACGTACCACTCTTCGTGCCTGGCTTTGCAGCGCGCCAAGGCTTCATCGACCGCTGCAAGTCCGTTATCGATTTCATTTGCTTCACCGAGACAGACCGCGAGCTCGCCCAGCGGAAGCAGGAAGCGCGGCAGGAGCCTGGCGTCACCCGCACGACCGATTTCACTGCGCAAGAGCGCCAGTCCGGCGTCGACGTTACCCCGTTTCGCCATGACCATCCCCCTGAAACAACCAGCCCAAAGCCGCCATAGTCGTATCGCGTGGCGTTCGGTGTGCTCGAACAACACGTCACCGTAGTGCTCCGCCGCGTCGAGATCGCCGGCCCAAAAAGCGATCGGGCACGCGGCCTGTCCCAGCACACTACAGAAAGTCAAGGCGTGGCCGTTCGCGCGCCCCTCCTCGATGTTGCGCTCGACAAGCCGTAGCGCCTGACCCGCAAAACCCTGCAGCCACAGGATGCGGGCACGGAAATAGTGCGTCGAGATGCGAAGATCGAGGGGGAAAATCCTGGGCCTTCCTACCAGGCGATCGAGAGACACATCCACTCGATCGATGTGATTGCGGGCATCCTTCTGGTTTCCGAGAAAGTGCAGCGAGACGGCGAGAAGGCGATCGCCCAGCATCGAGTCGGTCGGATCGGCCGTGTCCTCTGCCGCCCTGGTGAAGCGCTGAGCGAATTCGAGCGCCTTGAGAAATTCGCCATTGTTGAACTGATCGACACACAGGCCCCACAGCGCACGCAGGCGATAGTCCTTGTCGTCGAGCCGTTCCGCCAATTCGAGGGTGTTCGCCAGGGCCGGACCCGTCTCTCTCGCACGTCCCTGGCTGTAGGTCAGCGACCAGCCTAACGCCGCCGAGAGCTGCATGCGCAGGCGTGTTGCGCCGGTAGCGCCATCATCCAGCCGCGCGAGCGCCAATTCGGTACGCTCGCGACATTCGCCGAACAGTGACAGGTGGACCCATAAAGGTACTGCCGCGGCAGTCAACGCAGCGCCGACCTGCAAATCGCCGTCCGCAGAGAATGCCCAGTCGAGGCCCGCACGGACATTGCCGAGATATCGGCCGTAGCGTTTCTGCCAATCGGCTTGCGGCAAGGAATTACTCTCGGCTTCGGCCCGAAGGAGGGCAGCCCGGAAATATTCCGCATGACGACGTGCGGCTTCCCGATACTCGCCCACAGCCCGCAGTTTCTCGAGCGCGTAGGCGCGCGTCGTGTCCAGGAGACGATAGTGATCGTCCCCGGCTTGAAAGTCTGCGGCGACGAGCGACTTAACGACCAGTCCAGCCAGCATGTCTGCGGCCGTCGCGTCCATATCTGCCGTCACCGCGGCAGCAGCATCGAGGGAAAAATTGCCATTGAATACCGCGAGGTGGCGTAGCACTCGGGCCTCGGTCTCCGAAAGCAACTCATAACTCCAGTCGAGGGTCGCGAGCAGAGTCTGATGCCGCGGCAGTGCCGTTCGAAAGCCGCTGGTCAGGAGATTGAAGCGATCGTGCAGGCGCGCCGCGACCTGCTGCAATCCAAGCGTCGCGATGCGGGCCGCCGCGAATTCGATGGCAAGTGGGATGCCATCGAGCTGACGAGAAATCGACGCGACTAGTTGAAGATTTTCCGCGCTCGGCGAGAAGTCGGCATTCAACGCCTTTGTCCTCGCCACCAGAAGCTGCACTGCGCTATATCCGAGGACATCCCGATCTCCACCTTTCTCTTGTCCCGGAATATCGAGTGGAGGAACGCGATAGACGTACTCGCCATCGATGCGCAGTACCTCGCGGCTCGTCGCCAGTATCGTTGTATTTGGACAGGAACGTACGAGCGCTTCCGCCAGCCTCGCAGCCCCTTCGATGAGATGCTCGCAATTATCCAGCACCAACAGAAGTTTCTTTGTACCAATTTCACGCGTGATCGTTTCGACGGAAACCTCGTCGCCACGTTGCGTGAGGCCTAGAACTGCCGCGACCACGAGCGGCACCATCGCGGGGTCCGATAGCGAGGCCAGTTCCACGAGCAGACCATCGCCTCCGAAAGTCGCGAGCAGGCTGCGCGCAACCGCATGCGCGAGGACACTCTTTCCGATACCCCCTGGTCCCGTCATGGTGACCATTCGATAGGTCGAAAGGAGCTCCGATAGCTGGATTTCGGCAGCCGCTCTGCCGATCAATGCATTGGTTGGGGCCGTGAGATTTGTTACATGGCTTTGAATTGGTTCGGTAGTCGGCATGCCCACCGCGGCGACGGCCTCCTGCTGAATGACCCAATCTCCCAGCAATCGGTAGCCGCGACCCGCGATCGTTTTCAGGAGTCCCCGGTCGGGACCCAACGCTTTGCGTATGGCGGAGATTTGAGCTTGCAGCGTATTTTCCTCAACCGCTGCTCCGGGCCACACACGATTCATCAAATCGTACTTATCGATC
Organism: Bradyrhizobium sp. UFLA05-108; assembly: GCF_059803455.1. Taxonomy (NCBI): domain Bacteria; kingdom Pseudomonadati; phylum Pseudomonadota; class Alphaproteobacteria; order Hyphomicrobiales; family Nitrobacteraceae; genus Bradyrhizobium; species Bradyrhizobium sp. UFLA05-108. The sequence goes on from NZ_JBANAZ010000069.1 coordinate 33,954, forward strand.
AGCTCGCCCGCCGACTGGACCAGCGTCTCAAGGATTTCAAACGCCCGACTCCCAAGGTCAGCCGGAACGCCGTTCAGCCGCATCTCGCGGCGAGCGAGATCGATTTCCCAAGCGCCCGACCTGTAAACGGGCTGTCGGTCCTGGCCTCGCATCTGTACTCCTTTCGGGCATTTTAAGGCCATTTCGGACGGCTTTGCCGGACAATCTGCGGTTCCCGCACAGTGCTTTTCAGGACTTTTCAGAACTGGCTCAAGGAGAAATGCAGTCCGTGAGGATAGGGTCAGTCATCGAACATTCTCTGGGCCGCAAAGCCATGACCACAAATGGATTGATTACGATCGAAAGTCGCAACGGACCCGAGGAAACGATGAATCGGTTCGAGGCCGAGGTCCGCGCCAGGGGAATGACCGTCTTTGCCCATATTGATCACGCCGCGGGCGCGACCGCCGCGGGGCTCCCGCTGCGGCCCACGGAACTCTTGATCTTCGGCCATGCAAAGACCGGCACACCGCTGATGCAGTCGAATCAGATGATCGGCATAGATCTGCCGCTGAAGACCCTGGTCTGGCAGGACGCATCGGGCACCACGTGGTTGTCTTACAACGATCCAGCGTTTCTTGCGCACCACCATGGCGTGGACGGTGCAAACGATACGACCGTCAACGCCATGGCTGCCGCATTGCAGGCGATCGCAAGCAAGGCAACGACCGCAACCTGACGTCCAATGGCAGTTCAAGGACTAAACTTCGGAGCACGCCGATGACTATCACACAACCAATAGTCCAACGCGACATCCCGTTAGAGGAAAGGGTAAGCGCCGAAGACGAAACACCCTTGCAGACACCGGCGAATATCGCGCGGCCCTTTGATGCAGAGCTGCACGAGATCATCGACGCGATCGCGGCGATGGTCATGGGTGCACAGGCTGGGTCACGATGGTTGCGCGTTCAACCGCCGGATCTGGAAGAAGTGCGAGAGATCCTCAACAGTATCGCCGTGGACGGCAAGCGAGCTTGCGAACTCGTCGTTCGGCTTCGAGCGGTTCTGAGCGCAGGAGCCCAAACAGCGCAGAGCATCAGCAAGGGCGTTTTTTGCGGATCCCACGATCCTTGCTAACGGGTCCGGGCGATGTTCGGTCTGCACCGATTGCGTCGAAAAACTTCTGACGTCCCATTCGAGGACTGAAATTCGCGATGCCCGTCGTCGGAGTGCAGTTTGAATGTGCCGGGAGGCTCGCTGATTGCGGTAGCAAGAGATGACGCCGCCCCCAGAGTCTCCAACACCGCCGCGCTGGGCCCTTATTATCGCGCACCGCCGCCCAACACTTCCGAACTCGCCAGGCCCGCAGTCTCTCTCCCGGCGAAGCTTCCTCGAGTCCTCAAGGGGATGATCCCACCGAACGGACCGCGAACGAAGCCCTGCACAGGGCAAGGATTTCCTCTGATCGCCGTCATAAATCCGTAATCTTACGTCACTGAGCCTTTGCGGGCCCGACCTCATGACTTAGGTTAGGTATAAGGAGACGGGGCAAAATATGACGGAACGCGATCAACCAGGAACGACGCCACGTGACCGCCTTCTTGAAGCGGCTCACAAGGAGCTAGTTGATTTCGAGCGGCGCGAGAACGAGTTCCGGAAAAAGGATCGCGACGAGCGGGCCGCAGAGTTGCGACTTCCTCTGGAAGTGATCAAGATTCACTAGGGTTTGCGGGCTGCGTGCTACTCTTGCCAGGGCACGACAGCTGCCGCCCTCACGCCGCCCATCCGCCCGGCGGGTTCAGCCGAGTTGATCGATTTCGCCGCCTCCGAATATGTTTCAGTCGCAACGGCACCGCTTGTGAAGCGCTCTTGCACTGGCTTGGGCTTGAATTCGACCGCCGCGGCGCTGGGGCTGACCGGCTGGTCAACCATATTGGTGTTGACGAGATTGATCAGTCGCAACTCGTCCCGTGACAGCTCATGCAGATCCTCCCAGGGCGGCACGTTCAACGAAAGCGACAACAGCTCGCCCGCGCCACCCATCTCGAAGGTGTATTTGGCGAGACGCCCGATATCGCGTTCCACGATTGTTAGATCATCTGCGCTGTAGCTCGCGGCCCTGGCGTCGTTGGCGCGGTCGCCCATCCATATCTGATGCACGCGAACATGGGCAGTCTCTGGCACGTAACGCGTCTTGCCCGACAGAAGCAGGAACACGCACATCGACTCGCAATAGGCCACGGGCGTCATGTTGACAGGATCGCTCTGCGCGGTGTTGGTCTGAACGCTGACGCCGACGGTGGTCAGCGCCCCGAGACTGCGCCAGCGCCGACCAAGCGCCATCGAGTCGTTGACCGAACCGCCGCTGGAAACCAGCACGATGGCCACGCCGCCGAGCTGTCGGCCGCGCGCGAATTCATCGAAATCTCTTGGACTGGCGGAGGTCACGATGCCGACAGCGCTGATCCAGCCCCGGCAATTCGGCTGGCAGGCGACCCAGCTAAACTTCATTGGCAATTTGCGGTCTTCGCCGGCATGCGCCGAACCGCTCAGCATAGCCACCAATGCGATGCAAAGAGCCGCGCCAATGAGCAGCATCCAACCTCGGATTTCCGCCGAACGAGCGCGAGCGGAGATTGGATCGGAGATGCGGAGGCGCTCCGAGGATTCGGCCCGCGAGATGAGCATGATACCGTAACCTCGGCCTGACTATCGAGTCGGGCGGGGCCGCGTCGCGGCGGCGTACCTACAGCGACACGTGGTGCTGCCCGCCTGGCGGGACTGCTAGAGGATCGAATTTCAGCCAGGGCTGATGCTTGGCGCGCCATTTCGGACCAGGGCCGCGCATGTAGTGCAGCTCGGGCCGGTAACTGTCGCGCACGTCCAGAATCAGGTTGCGAACGACGCTGGCGAGGTCGGAGGCTGACTCAGCCGTCCTGCGAGCCCAACCTGACAATGCGGTTGCGTCCATGATTCTCATCGCTGTGACTCCTCGATTTGCCGCTCGATGGATCGGGCGATTAACACCCGGAGCGTAGGCACGAGAGGAGAAGCAAGCCATTGCACAGAGGTCGATCGCGTACAGCCCAATGGCTCAGAAGAGCACACCTAAGTTTAGGTCTGCCCACCCGAGACTTGGCCGGCTTTCAGACAAGCGCTTTTGATCCGACTCGGACCTGCCGCGATACGATGCGGCCCACCATGTGGGCGATGACAACTTGGAGCAAACAATGAAAAAACTTTTCACCTGTGTGGCAGCCGCGGGCTGCCTTGTCGCCTTCGTCTCCGTCGCTCAAGCCCGCTCCGCATACGACGGATCCTGGGACATCATTTTCGTGACGCAAAGAGGCGCTTGTGACGCGACCTATGATTTCACGGTCAACATCACGGATGGAATAGTGACACATCCGAATCTAGTCGGGTTCAGAGGCTACGTGGCGCGTTCCGGCATAGTCCGGGCGTCGGTGACCGTTCAGGATAAATTCGCCTCCGGCGCGGGCAGGCTCTCGGGCAATTCTGGCCGCGGGACGTGGAGTGGCTATTCAGGAAACGCGCGATGCTCGGGCTAGTGGACCGCGCAGCGAAATTGAGGCGCTGAGCCCAGACATTTCGCGAAATTCCCGATGGGGAGTCACTCCGCCGCGAGCGCGCGGTGTCGCAGCGGCAAGCCAAGGTGTTCCCATACATCGACCAGCGCTTCAGCGAGCGCATCGATCAGTGCGTCATCATGGTAGGGCGTCGGCGTGATGCGCAGCCGTTCGGTACCACGCGGAACGGTCGGATAGTTGATCGGTTGCGCATAGATGTCGTGCTCGGCGAGCAGGAGGTCGCTCGCTTCCTTGCACTTCTTCGGATCACCCACCATGACAGGCACGATGTGTGTCTCACTTGGCATTACCGGCAGACCTGCTGCGTTGAGCACAGCCTTGACCCGCGCGGCACGGTCCTGATGGCGGTCGCGTTCCCATTGCGACGTCTTGAGGTGCCGGATTGCAGCGGTAGCAGCGGCGCAGACCGCCGGCGGCAGCGCGGTGGTGAAGATGAATCCCGGCGCATAGGAGCGCACCGCATCGATGATGTCGGCGCTCGCCGCGATGTAACCGCCGAGGCAGCCGAAGGCCTTCGCCAGCGTGCCCTCGACCACGTCGATGCGATGCAAGGCCCCTTCCCTCGCGGCGATGCCGGCACCGCGCTGACCGTACATGCCAGCCGAATGGACCTCATCGATATAGGTCATGGCGCCATAGCGCTCCGCGAGATCGCAGATGCGGCTCACCGGTGCGACGTCGCCGTCCATCGAGTAGAGCGCCTCGAATACGATCAGCTTCGGCCGCTCAGGTGCCTCCGCCGCAAGCAATTCTTCGAGATGACCGATGTCGTTGTGGCGCCAGATCTTCTTTTCCACCCCGGCACGCCGCACGCCCTCGATCATCGAATTGTGGTTCCAGGCGTCCGACAGGATTACGCAGTTTGGAAGCAGCTTGGCGATCGTCGGGATGCCGGTCTCGTTGGAGACGTACCCCGAGGTGAAGACCAGCGCCGCTTCCTTGCCGTGCAGGTCGGCGAGTTCCCGCTCGAGCTCGACCAGCGGATGGCTGGTACCGGAAATGTTGCGGGTGCCGCCCGCGCCAGCACCCATGCGGGTCGCGGTCTCGACCATGGCGCCGATTACCTTAGGATGCTGGCCCATGCCGAGGTAGTCGTTCGAGCACCAGATCACGACCGGGCGTGGGCCGTCCGGGGAATGCCATATCGCATACGGGAAACGCCCGGCGGTGCGCTCGAGATCGGCAAACACGCGGTAGCGCCGTTCGGTGTGTAAGCGAGCAAGCGCGGCGGAAAAAAAATGATCATGGGTCATGGAGCAAAATCTCCGTCCGGTTTGTGCTCGGCGATCGGGACTTCCCCGATCCAACGAGCCGCCGTGCCTCTCTCCGATCCGGCGCGGTCACCTATCCAGGCCTTGCGAAGGGGGCGGCCGGTCCTCGGGAGGGGAAGGACCGGCCGCGGCGAGCCACGGCGAAGGGACGGGGGCGCCGAGGCCAAGCAGTTGCGAAGCTGTCTGTCTCCGCGAGGCAAATTGGTATCCGACAAGGAACGTCGACGCGAGTGAAGCAATGTAAATCTCAGCAAATCTTAGCGAATGCGTAGGCCGGTGCATCGATCACATCCGTTATGAGACGTGATCCGCCTTTTCACCCTAAGCTCCCCGGCCTCCCTGTTTGCCGATCACACACCGCCATCCGGCAAGGCGCTCGGCCGGATGCTCCTTCATCCAGTCGGCAAGCTGCGGTGCCCCCATCAGGCACGACTGCACGGAGACGTTAGCGAAGTCCGAGGTGGTGACGGTCTGCTCGTAACAGTTTGTCGGAGAGGACAGGCTGCAAAGCACGGCAATGATCTTGATCACGACAGCAGATCCCCGCCACTGATCGCGTGAACCGCCGGCCTTTGGTCGCCCTGCTCGCTGTCGGGAGCATCTGACGGGAAGACGCTTTCATATATCGCACGAGCTTCTCGAATGAGGCGGATACGCTCGCGCTCGGATTTTGAAACAAATCGAATAACCTCACCCATAGCATGCTCCTATTGAATTATGGCCATCATTTCTTGTGGAGACTTGGTGTCCCTGGCGCCGACGTTGAAGCCCCTCAGGAGGTAACGAAGAGATAAAAAGCGCGTGACATCCGGGTCGGCCGAGATTGCTTAAGAGCAGCCTAAGAGAAGGCGACCTCGCTAATGTCGATTGACACCATCAGCATATCCAGGATCGGGCGCCGGTCGGGACCGCGCGTGTATGCGCGACGCTTGCTCGGCAGGCGAATGCCGCCCGCCTCAGTATATTCCAGCATCAGCTGTGCGGCGGGAAAGCCGCCGGCGATATTGACGCTGTAGTCGTGGCGGCGAAGCTCGAATTTTTCGTCGAAGAAGAAATCCTGAACTTGGCAATGCGTCTCGATCGAGCCCGGAAAATGGACACGCAGCACTCGCCATGTCTCCTCCCTCTCTTGCCAGGGCACAGTCTCCTCGACGTGGAAGCCGTCCATTGCAAAGGCAAAGGGTGTGGCGAGGTAGGTCCACAGCGCTTCGCCGTTGAAATAGGCACGGTGCAGAGCGTCCCAGGGCGTATGCATCTGGTGCCCGGCAAAGGAATCCCTGGGCATGCGCCGCTCGGCAACGACTGCACCATCGAGCTTCTCGATGGCGATGCGATCGGGAGTGAACATGGTCCGCTGATCCGCCGCCCCATAAGGGGCGACTGACGATCGCTCCTCGTGCAGCCATACGGTCATGCGGCGCGGATTTGCATCCTGTAGTACGCCTTTCAAGGGAAAGAAGCCGCCGCCACTGACAATGGTGGCCTCAACCTTGTCGTAGCTGCGCCAGCGCTTAAGGCCGCCATGCGCATCCAGAACTTTCGCCAATAGCTCGTTCATGGCTTTCCTTTCCAATCCTCGAGCGCGATCGCCGGCATTTCGAAATCAAACTGCACGGCCCTCTCCCGATCCCTGGTTGCCCTCCGATCCGGCGGGCTCTAGCGCGTCGCCTCGGCTCTCTGTTGTGGGCTTTGCGGCTTGCTCCCTTTACCCGCCGTCAAGACCGCGATCTGATTGGGAGAGGCAGGCATGCCACGCAGCGTCAGCGTGGGGACGGAGGGGGTCTCCTGAACGTGTGCGGAGCCCAGAATGGAAATCTGGAGCGCGGTGATCGGAAAGCCCGCCCTTTCATAAGTCGGAAGCTCGGCAGCCGCAGCCACATCGGCTCCGTTTGCGATGGCGGCCGAAAGGGCGGCAAACAAGACTAGACGTTTCATGGGTGCATCTCCTTTGGTTCTACTTCCTGGTTACGGTGGGCGTTGGGTCAGTGCGTCGATGTGACAGCAGCCTTCGACGTGGGGGTGGTGGCGCCGACGTTGTATCGGGGAGCCGGGACCGCGCTTGAGAGCTTGCCGGACATCATGCGGCGCGCGGTCTCGTAGCTGTCCCAGTCGACCTTGTCGGCGAGAGACGGAATGGTGACGACCTCGCCCTGGTCAAGACCGGTCAATGCGGCGTCGACCATGTCACCGGCGGACATCACGATCGCGGCAGGGAGATGGTGGAGCGGCACGCCGGCGGCGTCCCAGAAGTCTGTCGCAGTCGCGCCAGGCAGCACGGCCTGGACGCGCACGCCTTTCTCGGTGAGTTCGTGGTGCAACGAGAGCGAGAAAGCCAGCACGTAGGCTTTGCTGCCACCGTAAACGCCATTGAGCGTTTCCGGAGAGATCGCGACGATCGACGAGATGTTGATGATCGTGCCCTTGCCGCGCGTGACGAAGCCCGGAGCCGCTGCATAGGTCAATCGGGTTAGCGCACCGACATTGAGACGGATCATGTCGTCCATCTTTTCGATATCGGCGTTGAGTAGCGGTGCCGTGGCTCCGACGCCGGCATTGTTGACCAGGAGCGTGATGTCCGCATTCGCGCGCAGGATCGCCTCGACCTTGGCGAGATCCGCCTTGTCGTTGAGGTCGGCTGCGACGGTGTCGACGGAGCGGCCGGTCGAGTTTCTCAAGCGTTGCGCCAGGCCGGCGAGACGAGTCTTGTCGCGGGCGACCAGGATCAGGTCGTAACCACGCTTGGCCAGACGGTCGGCGTAGATAGCGCCGATGCCTGCCGATGCGCCGGTGATGAGGGCGGTGCCTTTGTTGGTGGTGCTCATGGACGTTCTCCGTTATGCCGTCCACACCTAAGGCCTTCCGAAATCTGACGCCATCTGGCAAAATCGAGAGCTATCCTTCCAAAATATGGAAGAGGAGCCGATGGACCGTCTGGACGCGATGTCGACCTTCCTGGCCGTGGTCGAAACCGGCAGCCTGTCGGCCGCGGCGCGGCAATTGAAAACGCCATTGCCAACGGTCAGCCGCAAGGTCTCCGAGCTCGAGTCCCATCTGCGGACGAAGCTGTTCAACCGGTCGAGCCGCAAACTGGTCTTGACCGACGCGGGCAGCTCCTATTTTGCTGCCTGTAAGCGCATTCTGGCGGATGTGACCGAGGCCGAGCGCGCCGCCTCCGGCGAATATTCTGCTCCGACCGGAGAGCTGATCTTGACAGCTCCGGTCGGACTTGGCCGCGCTTACCTCATCCCGATCCTGGCGGATTTCCTCAAGGCCTACCCCGATATCAAGGCCAGTCTTCTCCTCGCAGATCGCGTGCAGAGTCTGTTTCAGGAGCAGATCGACATCGGGCTCCGCATCGGCACTCTTCCCGACAGCAGCCTGATGGCGGTGCGCCTGGGTACGATGCGTCGCATGGTTTGCGCCAGTCCCGCCTATCTCGCAGCGCACGGAACACCGCGCACGCCGGACCATCTCGCCGGGCATGACTGCATCACTTATGCAGGCTTCATGTCCCCTGATGTTTGGACATTCTTCAAGGACAAAGTGGCGGTCGCGGTGCCCGTGCATGCGCGGCTCGTGGTCGGCAGCGCCGAGGCCGCCTGCGACGCCGCGTGCGCCGGCATCGGAATTACCTCCGCCTTCACCTATCACTTCCAGACCGCGCTTGAACGCGGAGCCCTCACGAGCTTGCTCGACGAATACCAGCCGGCACCGCTGCCGGTTAATCTCGTGTACGCAGCCAACCGGTTTCTGCCGATCAAGGTCCGTGCTTTCCTCGACTTTGCGGCGCCGAGACTGAAGAAAGTCTTCGCGGAGCTCCAGCCGCCTGTCTAAGGCGCGGAGCTCATTGGCGCGTAGCCAATGCAGATTGATGCGCGCTTGGCGAATGCCAGCTTACTTCCGCTTTCGGCGGCACAGCGGACGTGACCGAATTAGGTTGCTGGATCGCTTCAGCCGCGAATGACTCGGACATTGCCAAGCCTGCCGCCCGGACTAGGCGGCCTGAACCAGGCCTGCGACGTTTTACTTTTTTTAACTGCCCGAATGCTCGCTGCTGTTCGATAGTGCCGGTACACGACCGCCACATTGGTCGGCATGCTTTGGAAATGACGGTCAACGCGGAGGAGTAGTATCATGGCAATCAAAAACATCGTTCTTGTGCATGGCGCTTTTGCCGACGGTTCTTGTTGGGCAAAGGTCATTCCGTTGCTCACGAAGCGCGGGCTGAAGGCGATCGCCGTTCAAAATCCTCTCAGCTCCTTGGCTGACGATGTCACTGCTGCTCACCGAGTCATCGGGATGCAGGAAGGTCCGGTTATCCTGGTCGGTCACTCCTGGGGCGGCGCCGTCATTACGGAAGCCGGCAACCATGCTCAGGTGAAGGGTCTTGTCTATGTCGCGGCTGGCGCGCCAGATAGCGGTCAGTCGTTCGCTGATTGGTGGAAGGACTATACGCCCGCGCCGGGCGCAGCCGAAATCAAGCCTTACGGCGAAGGCTATGTCGCATTGACTCCCGAGGGGGTTCGCAAGCACTTTGTACAGGACATTCCGTCGGACGAGGCCGATATCGTGTACGCGACCCAAGGCCCGCCGGCCGTGAAGTGCTTCGGCGACAAGGTCACCGAGGCAGCTTGGCGCTCCAAACCAAACTGGTACATCGTCGCAGCCCAAGACGAGACCATTCCTCCTGGAGTCGAGCGCGATTCCGCGAAGCGAATGGGTGCCGAGACCCTCGTGCTGGAAAGCTCGCACGTGCCGATGCTTTCTCAGCCCGATGTCGTTGCAGAATTCATCGCCAAAGCGGCGTCGTCTCTTTGAGACTCGGGAAAATTGGGATCGCAGGCAGACCTTGTCTGCCGTTTAGATGCATCTGCAGGCGTCGGCTTTTTGACCTCGCCGAAGTTGACGCTGGTACTGATGATGAATGTAGGGCGGAACGATCGCAGTGTTAGATCGGACGAGCCCGCCTGCGAATCCCGTTAGCAATGGACCTCAATGATTCCGGAGCGGCTTGATCCACCAGACTGCACCGCAGCCCATCGTCAGCCGCACCGAAGATCGCCGTGGCGAGACCCGGTCTCAGAAGCTTGCAGGAGAGCGTCGTCAGGATGCCCTGAAATGATGGCCAATACACTCTGAACTCCGTGGTGTTGCAATGAGCGTGAGACGTATCGCGACGCGTCTTATTCCATCGAACTTGTTGAGAATTTCGCCGCCGCAACCATCGTCATCCCAACCATAGCTCTGCCCATGGATCATCGACATGATTTTGAGGCTGCAGCCTAAGCGCCCGCGGCGCAAACATGCTGTTCGACCCGTAAACCTGAGCGTGCGGACGCTCCAGGGACTTGGCCGCGGCATGCGTTGGGTGAGCTGCAAGAGCAGGGGAAGAGGCAAGCGCAATGCCGAGCGCCATTGTTGCGAAGACGAGAACAGGGTGTCGTGATTTTTGAACGGTCATTTCGATTCTCCATTTGTTGGGTCATGTGGCGAACGATTGGTTGACCTTCGCCGCACCATTGAATGATTAGGCCACGCTCATCGTGCTTGGGGACGATGCCCTGCGGGATGGATGTGTCCGCTCCGCAGGTTCTCTCTTACGCCGGTCAGATCTCGGCGACCTCGACGATTGCCTTGGCGAAGGCCTGCGGCGCTTCCTGCGGCAGATTGTGTCCGATGCCGCCCCTGATAGTCCGGTGCTGGTACTTGCCCGAAAATTTCTTGGCGTAGGAACTCGGCTCCGGATGTGGCGCACCATTGGCGTCGCCCTCCATCGTGATGGTAGGCACCGTGATGACGGGAGATTCCGCAAGTCGCCTGTCCAGATCGTCGTATTGGGGCTCGCCCTTGGCGAGGCCGATTCGCCAGCGATAATTGTGGACTGCGATGGCGACTTGATCCGGATTATCCAGGGACGCTGCGCTGCGATCGAATATGGCTTCGTCGAAGTCCCATTTGGGCGAAGCGTGCTGCCAGATGAGCTTCGCAAATTCGTGCCGGTATTTGTCGTAGCCGGCCCGGCCATTTTCCGTGGCAAAGTAATATTGGTACCACCATGCGAGCTCGGCCTTTGGCGGCAACGGCACCATGTTTGGGCTGCCGATCAGATAACCGCTAACGGAGACCATGGCCTTGCAGCGCTCCGGCCAGAGCGCGGCGATGATGTTGGCAGTCCGCGCTCCCCAATCAAAACCGGCGAGGGTCGCCTTCTCGATCTTGAGCGCGTCCAAGAGAGCGATGATATCCGTCGCGACCGCCGCTTGCTGGCCGTTCCGGAACGTTTCGCTGGAAAGAAAGCGCGTCGTGCCATAGCCGCGCAGATAGGGAATGATCACGCGGTTGCCGACCTGCGCCAGCAATGGCGCGACATCTACGAAGCTGTGAATGTCGTAGGGCCAGCCATGCAGGAGAACGACCGGTGGACCGTCGGCGGGACCAGCTTCTGCGTATCCGACATTCAGAAGGCCAGCGTCGATCTGCTTCAAAGGGCCAAACGACGTGTTGGTCCCCGCCTTGATCGCGCGCGCACCTTCCTGCTCCGCTCTGCTTGGTTGCGCCTCGGCAAAGCTGTTCAAGGCCAACTGAGCGGCAGCGATCGTCAGAGCTGCAGTGCTGAAAAAGCGCCGGCGCGGCTGGTTGATTTCTTCGGACTTCCTGGTCGTATCCATTGGTCAATCTCGCTGGGTGTTGGTCCGACCTGGACGAGGTTTCCTTCGTCCGGCTTCGATGCGAGCGAAGATGGCGCATGACCAGCGATCGATCCAACGAGTAATTTTTGATGTTTTAATCGATAAAATCGATTAAACTCCAGCACGGCGAGGCCACCGGAAATGCCACCGCTGAACGAGACAGATTTTTTCCTATCGCGCTTGTTCGGAATGAGCGTTGGTTTTGGGTGATGGAACAGGATTGCCGGATGACCCTTGAGCAGCTTCGCATTTTTGTTGCCGTGGCTGAATGCGAGCACGTCACCCGAGGCGCGCACCAGCTTAATCTGACCCAATCGGCGACGAGCGCCGCAGTCGCCGCGCTCGAAGAGCGATACGCGACCAAGCTGTTCGATCGGATCGGTCGTAGGATTGCGCTGACGGAGGCGGGGCGGCTATTCCTGAAGGAAGCAAAGGCGGTGCTTGCCCGTGCGTCCGCCGCCGCGAAGGTGTTGACCGACCTTGCCGACCTCACGCAAGGCTCGTTGGCGCTGGCTGCGAGTCAAACCGTGGCGAACTATTGGCTGCCTGTGGCGATCCAGAGCTATCGGTTGCGATATCCCGGCGTCATCGTCAGCACGACGATTGGCAACTCGGAAAATGTCGCAGCCATGGTTCGCGAAGGCAGCGCCGATCTCGGCTTGGTCGAAGCGGCAATTGATGATCCAACCCTCGTCATGGTTCCCGTTGCGGAAGACGAACTCATCCTTGTTGCGCCGCTAACCCATCCCTGGACGGCAAGAACGCCGCGATCGGCGCAGGAATTGAAGCGCGGACCTTGGGTGTTGCGCGAGCCAGGCTCAGGTACGCGATCGGTCTTCGAGGGCGCGCTGCCCGGCCTTGGCTTAACGAGCAAGGATCTCAACGTCGCGCTGGTGCTCCCATCGAATGAAGCGGTTCGCGCCGCGGCCGAGGCTGGCGCCGGGGTCACCGTGATATCCAGATTGGTGGTTGCGAATTCGATCAAGGCAGGCAACCTCGTTCCCGTCAAATTTCCTCTTCTGCATCGCCGCTTCGTCGCCCTTCGACACAAGGAGCGATACGTCAGCCGCGCGGAGCAGGCATTTCTTCAGGTGATTTCGAACTATGCTGCGAATCGTCAAAAAGGGAAGGGCAGCGCGCGAAGCTTCCGTCCAGCAAACATCGAGAGATAGAGTTTATCGGGACAGGCGACCTACCGAATATTCCTCGGACCGACGACGTCCGAAAAGTGCCATGAAACGAAATCGTGACCCCTTACCGCCAGGAATTGGACTAGCTTTGGTGTTGCAGGGAGGGATGCAGTGAAGCTATCCTCGCCGACTTTTTTTGCATCTGACCAGGCGCTGCCACGATCCCGGTCGTATTACGCATGACGCGCGAGAGCTGATCCGGCGCGCCCGGTGCAGTGGCTGCTCCGTCGCGCCGCCCTCTACATGACGGCAACGTGACTAAAGGACGTTTTCGCCGAATGGCCACTGAGCCAGGCTTGCGCCGTGACGATTTGAAAATGAACTCGGGAGGTCGGGATGAATTCGCTCACTCGCGGTTCGGCCATGCTCACGGTGACCACGCTCGCGGTCGTGTGCACCGTTGGAACTATCTTCTTCGCGTCCGCCCAATCGCTTCCGGCGTCACATCCGGAGATTTGCGCGAGGCCTACCTCCGACGTTGGTGCAGAAGCTTCCTTCCTGGCCGAGACCATCACCGCCATGAAAAGAATGATGGGCGATATGGCGGTGAAGCCGACCGGCGACGTTGATGCCGATTTTGTTGCGATGATGGTGCCGCATCATCAGGGTGCCATCGACATGGCGCTTGCCGTGCTTCGCCACGGCCGCAATCCGCAGATCAGGCGGTTGGCCCAGGAGATCATCGTGACTCAGCAACAGGAGATCGCGGTGATGCGCCTCGCTGTCGATCAGCGCCAACCCTCCGATCGAAGCGTGGAGCCGTGACATGAAACGCGCCGCTTATCTGGGGAGCCTCCTGGTATCGATCGTTCTCGTGGCGACGCGACATGCCGATGCCGGACAAGTCCCGGGCGCTGCCTCCAATCCCGATATCCCGATCAGCCACCGCGATCGCGTCTACGCCGCCGAGCAGTTCTCGAACACAGTCTCGGTCACCGATCCCGTCGACAACAGGCTGCTCGGCGTTATCCGGCTCGGCGATCCGCTGCCGGCGAGCTTCAGCCCACTCTATCGCGGCCAGTTGCTGGTGCACGGCTTGGGTTTTTCGCCCGATCATCGCACACTTGCCGCGGTCGCAATCGGCTCGAACGCCGTGAATTTCATCGATACCGCAACCAACACCGTCAAGCACGTCACCTACGTCGGGCGCTCGCCGCACGAGGCGTTCTTCACGCCGGACGGCAATGAAGTCTGGGTGGTGGTGCGGGGCGAGAACTATGTCGCGGTACTCGACGGCACGACCTACCAGGAAAAGACGCGGATCGTTGTGGCAAACGGACCGGGCATGACGATCTTTTCGCCGGACGGGAAGTACGGCTATGTCTGCTCGTCGTTCACGCCCGAGACCGCAGTTATCACTGTCGCCGACCACAAGATCGTCGGCAAGGTCCCGCAGGCGAGTCCGTTTTGTCCGAACATTGCCGCCACACCGGATGGTGCCCAGGTTTGGTTCACGTTGAAAGACACCGGCAAGGTCGAGGTGTTCGATGCCCAGCCGCCATTCGCGCTCTTGAAGACGATCGACACGGGGCCGATCACAAACCACGTCAACATCGTGCGCAACGCCAACGGCATGTTCGCCTATGTCACGATCGGCGGCCTCAACGAGGTCCAGGTTTATCGCACCAACGACTTCTCGAAGGTAGCAACCATTCCGGTCGGCAAGCTGCCCCACGGCGTCTGGCCGTCCGGTGACGGCACGCGGGTCTATGTCGGTCTCGAGAACGAGGACCGCATCGCCGCGATCGATACGCTGACGAACAAGGTGATCGCGACGAGCCCGATCGGACAGGCGGCGCAGGCGGTGGTCTACGTGCCAAATGCCAGCTCGATGATGAGCGTGAGCGACAACGCCGCGATGACGATGATGCCTGCAACCCCTGATCGTGCGGGAACGGAGAACCTGCAGCCACTCGGCGTAGCCGGGATGTCGACGCAGCTGTGGCTCGCGCCGCCCGGGCAGAAACCGGACCAGGCGCCCACTAGCGTCTCGCTCTCCGACCAAGGCCTGGTGCAAGTGCTCGAGGCTTCGGTCACCGGGCTTGAGCCCGGCAAGCCCTACGTGCTGGCGCTGGCGAACGAGGCGTCAGGCGGCGGTGCGCTGCAGCCTCTGCAGGGCTTCATGACCAATCCGGCGGGCGCGGCGGTCGTCACTGCGATCGGACCGATCCGGCAGCTCGTGCGCGGTGGTGACAAGGTCCAGCGCCGCTATCTGGTGATCGCGCCCGGTATGGTCGACGGCCCGGGCTCGCCGGTGCAGGTGCAGGCGGAATGATCGCGGTCGTGCCTGGATCGGGTCCGCGACAACCTGAGCAGCAATCGCAACGAAATCCTGCAGAGGTTTGCCCGAGGAAGAGCATTTTGAAGTTGCGCGTGAGTTCAAGGACGACATTTTCCGAGGATGGATCCGGGGAGCGATGACATCGGCAGATGCGCTCTCCCACTACTACTCGCACTTTACGCGAGACCAGGATCACTTCGAATCGAAATTTGCCTAGCTCAAGACGCCCCTGAAGGTTATTTGTGGCGAGAAAGATCTCTACATCAACGGGGAGATGGGAGTAGAGTTCGCCGAACGACTGCACGCGGAGATGCCCCTTCTTCCGGGCATGGGGCATTTCCCCCTGCGGACAAGGCTGGCCATCGATGAGGTTAGTGCTGCATTCCGATAAGCCGCCAGCTCCTGCACGTTCAGTCGAAGGTCGACCCGCTTATGGCAGATCGATGGGACCGACATGGCAGCGCGGCATTTAGCTGCGCAGGATGTTCCCTAAGCTCCCCTGCCCTCCCTTTGACCGATCACGCAGCGCCACGCCGCAAGACGTTCGGTCGGATGCTGATTCATCCACGCAGCGAGCTGCGGCGCGCCCATTAGACAGGACTGCATGGAGACATCAGCGAAGTCAGAAGTGGTGACGGTCTGCTCGTGGCAACTTGCCGGAGCAGCAAGACTGCAGAGCACGGCGATGATCTTGATCACGAGAAAATCCCTTCGGATATTCGGAGACAGCCTTCGATTAGTTCGGTCGAGTCAGCATGCCAGGGCGCTACCTTCCACGGCGCGATCGGAGCGATCGGCGTGGATGTAGAGCGGACGCGCCGTGCCTTCCACGACCTCGCGGGAGATCACGACCTCTTCCACACCTTCCAGGCCCGGCAGATCGAACATGGTCTCGAGCAGGATCGCCTCGAGGATCGAGCGCAGTCCGCGCGCGCCGGTCTTGCGCTCGATCGCCTTGCGGGCAACCGCGCCAAGCGCCTCATCGGCGAAGGTCAGCTCGATGTTCTCCATCTCGAACAGGCGCTGATACTGCTTGACCAGCGCGTTCTTCGGGTCGGTCAGAATCTTCTTCAGCGAGGTCTCGTCAAGGTCCTCGAGCGTCGCAACGACCGGCAGACGGCCGACGAACTCAGGGATGAGGCCGTACTTGACGAGATCGTCAGGCTCGACGTGGCGGAAGATCTCGCCGGTGCGGCGATCTTCCGGTGCGATCACCGAGGCACCGAAGCCGATCGAGGTCGACCGGCCGCGCGCCGAGATGATCTTCTCGAGGCCGGCGAACGCACCGCCGCAGATGAACAGGATGTTGGTGGTGTCCACTTGCAGGAACTCCTGCTGCGGATGCTTGCGGCCGCCCTGCGGCGGGACCGAAGCCACCGTGCCTTCCATGATCTTCAGCAGCGCCTGCTGCACGCCCTCACCCGACACGTCTCGGGTGATCGACGGGTTGTCGGACTTGCGGCTGATCTTGTCGATCTC